>DPMS01000559.1 GCA_003541285.1 Actinomycetota bacterium | reverse complement strand
TGATCACGCTGGGCATACTCGCTCGTTCGGCGCTCAACCTGGCCAGCTGCCGCAGTCCAGGAACCGCCGTTCTGCATGGCCACGGGCACCCCGTCGATACTTCGCAGGCAGGTGCAGAACTGGATCATCGGTGAGCACAGTCACGCCGGGACCAGCGGAGTCGGTCGGCCACCAGCTGACGGCCAGGTCTGGCGCGTGGTCAAAAGCGGGTCCAGACCAGCAGGATCGTGGATGCGGCCAGCAGGACCGCCATGGCACCGTTGAGGACGCGCCGGGCACGAGGGGTGCGGAGGAAGCGCTGGAGCGCGGCGCCGAACGCCAGCCAAGGCAGGCAACTGGGGATGGCAACCAGCGTAAACAGGATCGCGAAGATGACAGCCTGGGCCAGGGCACTGCCGGCGCGCCGGTCCAGGAAGGTGGCGACGGCAGCCACGCCGACCAGCCACCCCTTCGGGTTGACCCACTGGAAGGCTGCCATGGGCAGGAATCCAGCGGGTGCGTTCGTGGCCCCTCCGGCATGTCCTGCGGTCGCGATCCGCCAGGCCATCCAGCAGAGCATCGCTGCCCCGCCCCACTTCAGGACCTGGAGCGCCAGAGGATGAGCAAGGAGCACGTTGCCCAGTCCCAGGGTCACAGCGAAGAGCAGCGCGCCCATCCCGGTCGCCTGCCCCAGCAGACTCGCGAGACCCTGCCGGACACCGGCCCTCGCACCGACGGCGGTCAGCAGCGCATTGCCAGGGCCGGGGGTTCCGGCAACAACCGCCGAGAACGTCACAAACGCGATCACCCGGGCGGGGTCATGCATGACTTCCATGCGCCGCTCCGTAGATTTGATCCATGGCTCCCAGCCTGGGTGATGCAGCCGGCGCTGGTCTTGAACGTTCGTGTGACCCAGACGAGTGGGTAGACGCCACGGGGCCGGTGGATGGGGTGGAACTGTTCCGCGCTCGTCTGCGTGGCCGCCCGTTCAGCCGTCACCGCCACGATGTCTACGCGATCGGCGTCACCGAGGAAGGAGTCCAGGCGTTCGACTACCGGGGCACGGTTGAGCGCAGCCTCCCGGGACAGGTCTACGTGCTGCATCCCGACGAACTGCACGACGGCAGGGCAGATGGGCAGGGCTTGTTTGGCTACCGCCAGATCTACGTCAACCCGGACCGGATCGCCTCCGCCCTGCCAGCCCTCACGGGACGGCCGACGCCGCTGCCCTTCGCTCCCCCGGTGACCGACGACCCAGTCCTCGCGCGCGTGGTGCGTACGGCGTTCGCGCGTGCGCCCGAGCCGCTGGCACTTGACGCTCTGGTGCTTCAGCTGGCGGAGGGCCTGCTATGGTTCAGCGCCTCGGGCCTCACCGGCACCCTGCGCTGCCGGGTCGACCTGCCCGCTGTCGAGCGTGGCCGTGATTTCCTGCGGAGCCGGCTGACGATAGTGCAATCGAGCGAGGTGGAGGCGGTCACGGGCCTAGACCGCTACCAGTTCGCACGCCAGTTCCATGCCATCTACGGGACCAGCCCGTACCGATACTCCGTGATGCGGCGCCTCGACGTGGCCCGGGGCTGGCTGCGCGATGCGCGGCCCCTGGCAGAAACGGCGCTCAAGGCCGGCTTCGCCGACCAGGCCCACTTCACCCGAACGTTCAAAGCGGCATTCGGCATGACGCCCGGCCGGTACGTGAAGCTCTGCGCGGCCCGTGCCGGTGATGCAGTTGCCCGTCCGGCCGCCCTGGCAATGCCACCGAAAGAGGTAGTGCCGTCGGAAGCAGGCCAATAACGCGGCGCTCCCCCGGAACCTGCTATCCGAAGCCAGCCGCCCGCCACCACCCGGACCAGCACATAACGGGCAATCAGCGCAGCTTCCGACCAGCCACGAGGCAGCCCTGGGGCAGGCCCCTATTCGGCGATCTGTCGTTGCGGAAGGCCCGGCGCACGACCGTTGCCCTCACTGCCCGTAGCCAGCGCGGTCCACCCGCTTGTTTAGCCAGCCAGGCCCGCCTACCGAGTCCTGCCCAAGCCAGCCCGGACCGCCTGTCGCTGACAACTCCGCCCACGCGCTCGGCGCGGCGCGCTGCGCCACCAGTTCAGCCTGCCCGGCGGCATGCGCATCCTCACTGATGGCAGGCCGGCACGGTGACCAGGACACGGCTGGGGTGACCAGTTGCGTGGTCGTCAAGAGTCACCCTGGAAACCACGCCGTCCGTGAAGCTGGCAAGGCTGCGCACCGTCAGCTACGCACGTGCCCTAAAGCAGGGAGACAGGCCGTTCTTCCTGGTCACGGCGCTGCAAGCCCGTCAAGGTGCCGGCCACGGCAGGCCATGCCAGCAGTTCTGCGTGAGCGGTGGCGCCAGATCCGAACTGATGTGTGGCTGCCCCGTGCAGCTGCGTTGCTGTATTTCGCTGCTGTACTCGCCCTAGACTAGGTGATCACGTTTTCGAATTATGCTTCTGACTTGTGGAGCTAAGGAGATTCGAACTCCTGACCTCTTGCATGCCATGGAACCCAAATCCGTACGTAACGGTACGCCGCCGTTCGCCGAAGTTTCGGCTGACCTGCGGATTCGTCCGCTCAAGGCCGTTATGGTTCAGGAGCGTTCGCTGCGGATGGTAACCAGTTTGGTAACCAGCCCTGTCACCTCCTCGGCATCCTCGAACGCAGCATCGACGTCAGAGATGACCTGTCGCGGTGTCGGCGACGCGCGGATTATGAGTCCGCTGCTGCGTGGTTCACAAGGGTCCGGGGGCGTTCTGACCTGGACATCTGTACCCGAGCGGCCTCCAGTGCACGGCAGCGAACTGCAACCAGAACTGCAACTACTCCCCTGTCCCAGGCTGGGACGCTGGGTCCGGGGAGCCGGAGGCGCCCGGGCTGCGGCAGTTGCAGTGACCCACGCTCACACCACGGCGGACGCAGCGGGAAAGAGCGCTGCTGTGGGCGCATTCGATCCCGGCCGGGAACGGTTCGCGGCCATCGAGCAGTGCACACTGTCCGGGGCTTGCCGCACAGCGAGCGCACATCCCGGTTCCTGTGCGCGACTTCGCTCTGCATGGAGGGAGTGCGGCCGATGACCAGCACGGCCGGATCGCTCCGCTCAAGCCCGCAGCCGGATGGCCCAACCCGGGACCCAGCTGAGACCACGGTGCGGTTAGTCGCATCAGGCACCGGACCGTTTTCCGGTAGCCCGGACTGGCCCT
>DPMS01000910.1 GCA_003541285.1 Actinomycetota bacterium | reverse complement strand
ATCCCACGAACCAGCTGGCCCAGACCGGGTGCTTGCCGACCCGGACCTGCACCGTTCCCACCTGCCCGCAGACCGCCTGCCCACGCAGGTCGGCCTGCCTGGCCAGGCCCGAGTGCACGGTGCCCCGCATGAGCGTCCGCAACGTGGCCAGGTTCGCCGCGCTGAACGGGGCGTCCGCCGTCTTCGGTGTCTGGGTCGCGCCGGCCGGGCCGGCGATCAGTGACGGGACGTGCCTGCCGCCGCTGTCCACCTGAGCTGCGACCAGGGCCATGGAAAGCGGGCTTACCTGGATATTTCCCTCGCCGATCGTGCTCGCGGCAACGGCAGCGACACCGCTGATCGGCCCCACGGACCCGGAGAAGCTCGCCAGCGGCAGCAGTGGCAGCGGCCACGATGCACCGATCCCGAAGCCTTCCGCCGCGGTGGCCAGGTCGTGGCCGGTCATCCGCTCGGACAACCCGCTGAAAGCCGTCCCGCAGGCATGCGCGAAATCCACCGCGAAGGCCGGCTGTGCACCGAACCCCCGCTCGGCCGGCACGTTGCGGAAGATCTGACCGCCGACATTGTTCACCCGGTGACATGGGATCGGTGTGCTCACACGCAGGCCGTCGGCGAGCAGCGCCTCGGTGGAGACGATGGTGAACGCTGGACCCGGCGGGTAGTGCCCGGCCAGCGGATCGATCACGGGCATCGCGCCCGCTGCGTGGCTGGCGATGGCGAGGATACGCCCGGTGGAGGCCTGCACCGCTGTTACCGCGGCCGAGGCTGGCACCGAGCCCACCGCCAAATCGGCGGCCGTCTGCACGTGCGCGTCGATGGTTGTGCGCACCGGCGTCGATGCCTGGCCGGGCCAGCGAGCCCGCACCGAGACCAGGCGGCCGGAGGCTGTCTCCGTCACCACCTCGATCGTGGGTGTCCCGGCCAGGTCGCGCTGATGTGCCTTCTGCAGGCCGGACAGGCCGATCGTGGCGCCGGGACGGTAGGCGATGCCCTGATCACGCAGGGCGGATGAGACCTCGGTGCCGACCGATCCGACGATAGCGGGGGCAATGCTGGTGAACAGCCGCAGCTTCTCCTGCCTGATGCGCAGGCCTGGAACCCGGGCAAGCCGCCTGGCCATCCGGCTGTACTGGGCCGGCCGGAGCACCACCAGTTCCTGGAACGAATTGCGCGGCGCGGTCAGGATCCAGCCCAGAAGCTGGGTGGGATCGAGCTTGGTGACCCGGCCGAGCGCGACCGCGGTCGCCCACGGGTGGGCGAGATGGCCGGCCCGGACGCCGGCCACATAGGCGACCGACGGCGTCTGCAGCGGGGTCCCGGCCGCGTCTTCCAGCGGAGCCCGGGGCGGCGTGCTCGACACCACTGCCAGCCGCAGGCCGGGCCGCAGGCCGGGGTTGATCACGCTGGGGGACCAGACCACTTTCCAGCCCGATGCGGTCTGGCGCAGGCGGAACCAGCCGTTGTAGTTCCACGGCGCGCCGTCCTGGCCGAGGTCCACCGATGCCCGGAACGCCGCCTGAGCGGTGTTCCCGTGCTGGGTGATCCTGCCCATCGTGAGGTAGAACGCAGCCGCGTCGAGCTGGAGGTAGGCGTCTCTCAGCGCGGTGGCCACCGTCGCCGGATCACCCGTGGTCAGCTGGGCGGCCGCCTGATACTGATTCTCCTGCCAGTCCAGCAGGAACGTCTGGACGGTGGGCTCGGCCGAGGGCGGCGACCACAAACCCCCCGCGAAACCCACAGCCCCGAAGCCGACCGCGAGCACCGCCACGATCACCTTCGGCAACGACGGACGATTGCGTAGCCCGCTCACCCTTCTCCCCCGGAGGCTGCCCTTCAGCCCCGCCCTCCCAGCAGTGCCAGTCTGCGGTACGCGCTTAGCCGCGACGAAAGGGGCGGGGCTGACCCGCGCCGCGTGCGCACCCCGCCTACGGTAGGAGGCCATGGCCCGCCTCCCCGCTACCTTCGCCGCCTGAAGGCACGTTCCACCTCCCTGGCAGCGTCCCGCCGCGCCAGGTCCTGGCGCTTGTCGTAGGTCCGCTTACCGCGGGCCACCGCCAGCTCGACCTTGACCTTCCCGCCAACGAAGTACAGCGAGAGCGGGATGAGTGTGAACCCGCGCTCGGCCGTCATCCTGGCGAGCCTGTCGATCTCCTTCCGGTGCAGCAGCAGCTTACGGGGCCGCCTCGGCTCATGATTCGTCCAGGTCCCGTGGGTGTACTCGGGTATGTGTACCCCGAGCAGCCACATCTCCCCGTCAGTGATCTGGCCGAACCCGTCCGTGAGGGACGCGCGGCCCGCCCGCAGCGACTTCACCTCGGTGCCGGTGAGGACGAGCCCGGCCTCCACGACATCCTCGATGTGATAATCGTGCCTTGCCCTGCGGTTGCGGGCAATAACCTTGCGTTCCGGCCCCGCCGCCGAACCCTTGGCAGCCGCAGGACTCACGCGCGCAGGTAACGCCGCAGCGTGAGGAAGGAAGTGGCGCCGCACAGCACGATTCCCATCACCATCGCGAGTGCGATGACCTCGACCAGGTCCGTCACGCTGAGCTGAATGTCGTAGGGGAAGTACTGCTGCAGGGTGTCCAGCCCGAGCTGCTTGACCGCGATCAGCAGGCCCGCCGAGATCAGCCAGCCGAACAGGCCGGCGATCACCCCCTCGACCAGGAAGGGCAGCTGGACGTAGAAGTTCGAGGCACCGACCAGCCGCATGATGGACGTCTCCCGGCGGCGGTTGAAGGCCGACAGCCGGATCGTGTTCGCCACCAGCAGGACCGCGGCGATGATCAGGACAATCGCGATGATGACCACCGCGTTCCTGGCCCCGTCGAGCAGCTTGTAGAACTTGGCCAGGATCGAGGAGTCGTTGACGATCTGGTCCACCCCCGGCCTGCCTTGCACCGTGCCAGCCACGATGTTGAAGTCGGCCTGGGTGTTGAAGAGCTTCACCTGGAACGAGTCGGGGATCTCGGACTTGNNNNCCGGTGCCGAGCAGCGAGAGGCTGATGGCAACTACCACGATGAGCGCGATCGTCATGGTCAGGTTACGGCGGAGGCCGGTCCAGACCTCCTGGAGGACGAACTGTGCACGCATGGTCGCTGATCCCTCGGCAATCGGTGGCAATCGGCCAGCTACGCCGGCCGGCCAGGTCAGTACGCCTGGCCGTATACCCCACGTGACTGGTCACGGACGACTTTGCCGTACTCCAGCTCGATGACCCGCTTACGGAACGAGTCCACGATGGCCGCGTCATGGGTGGCCATGACGACGGTGGTGCCCGTCCGGTTGATGCGGTCGAGAACCTTCATGATCCCGATCGAGGTGGCTGGGTCGATGTTCCCGGTCGGCTCGTCCGCCAGCAGGATCATCGGCCGGTTGACGAACGCCCGGGCGACAGCCACCCGCTGCTGCTCGCCACCGGACAGCTCATCGGGCATCCGGTCGTGCTTGCCTTCCAGCCCGACCAGGTCGATCACCTCGGGAACGACCTTGCGGATGAACCGCCGGGGCTTCCCGATCACCTGCAGGGCAAATGCCACGTTGTGATACACACTCTTGTTCGGCAGCAGGCGGAAGTCCTGGAACACACACCCGATGCGGCGCCGCAGGTACGGCACCTTCCAGTTGGTGAGCCTGGCCAGATCCTTGCCCGCGACGTAGATGCGGCCCTCGCTTGGCCGCTCCTCACGCAGGATCAGCCTCAGGAAGGTGGACTTCCCCGAACCGGACGGGCCGACGAGGAAGACGAACTCGCCCTTCTCGACATCGAGACTGACGTTCTCCAGAGCCGGACGGCTCTGATTGGCGTACGTCTTAGTGACGTTATCGAAGTGGATCACAGGCCCATCACACGCGCTCGACGGAATAAGGACCATACGGCCACGGGGGCGGGGCGGCCGCTGCTATCAGCCGTCCCGGCTCGGTTCACTACTGCCCGGTTTGGCCAGAGGACAGTCTAGGGGGGAAACTGGGTTCAGACGTGCAACACTGGTGAAGTGACCGGGATCGCCCCGGCCAGGGGGGACCAAGATGAGCTGCGAACACCTGATCTGCGCTCAGTGCGCGTCACCCGTGGTCGAGGGACGCTGCCCGGCCTGCCGGCTGGCAAGGTCGCAAGTGCATCACCACTCCTCCGGGCTGAGCCTGCCGCTGGCAGC
>DPMS01000911.1 GCA_003541285.1 Actinomycetota bacterium | reverse complement strand
GGGGCGGGAAGGCAGCCGGGGCGGGGAGACAGCCGGGGCGGGGAGACAGCCGGGGCGGGGAGTCCGCCTGGCTGCCGCCACCCGGCGTTGATGGCCGGGGGTGAGGGTAAGCCAGGATCATCCGTAGAGGCAGGCCGTGAATCGCCGTGGAACGCGGCCGTGCTGGGAAGCGGGCTCCGGTGATCATGGACAAGCCTCGCAGCAGGCACTGGTGGCTGCCAGCCGTGCCGGGCCTGGCGACGGTGCGCTCCTACCGGCGGTCGTGGCTGCGCGGGGACCTGGTCGCGGGCGTGACCGTCGCGGCATACCTGGTCCCCCAGGTAATGGCATACGCGGAAGTCGCCGGCCTGCCGCCGGTGACCGGGCTGTGGGCCGCGCTCGCGCCGCTGCTGCTCTACGCCCTGCTCGGCTCCTCCCGCTCGCTGTCGATGGGACCCGAGGCTACTACCTCGCTGATGACGGCGACGGCGATCGGCCCGCTAGCGGCGGGCGATCCAGCGCGTTATGCGCTGCTGGCCACTGCCCTTGCGTTCGGAGTGGGGCTGTTCGCCCTGCTTGCCTGGGTGGCGCGGCTGGGATTCGTAGCCGATCTGCTATCCCGGCCGGTGCTCGTCGGCTACCTGGCGGGCGTAGCGGTGATCATGATCAGCGGGCAGCTCGGAAGACTGACCGGAGTGCCGGTGACAGGGCAGACGTTCACCAGCGAACTGGTGTCCTTCTTCCGCGGCCTCGGTCAGATGCAGCTGGCGACGGTACTGCTTTCCGTGTTCGTGCTGGCCTTCCTGTTTGTGATGCGGGCGCGCTGGCCGCGGCTGCCCGGGCCGCTGATCGCTGTCCTGCTGGCCGCTGCTGTCGTCTGGATCGGTGGCTTGAAGAACCACGGAGTAGACGTGGTAGGGGCGGTTCCCTCGGGCCTGCCCACGCCCGGGCTGCCCCATCTGAGCGGCCTGGACCTTGGCAGACTGGTCCTTCCCGCGCTGACCGTGCTGGCGGTGGGTTTCACCGACGACGTGCTGACCGCGCGCTCTTTCGCGCGGCGCGACGAGCAGATAGATGCTAACCAGGAACTCCTGGCGCTCAGCGCGTCCAACATCGGTGCTGGCCTGCTGCGCGGGTTCCCGGTCAGCAGCAGCGCCAGCAGGACCGCCATCGGCGTTTCCACCGGCAGCCGTACCCAGGTGTACTCGCTCGCGACCATGGTCACCGTGCTGGCCGTGCTGCTGCTCGGCGGGCGGGTGCTGGCCACCTTCCCTGAGGCGGCGCTCGGCGCGATCGTCGTCTACGCCGCGACCCACCTGGTCGACATGCCAGCCTTCCGCCGGCTCGCGGCATTCCGCCGCAGCGAGTTCCTCATCGCGCTGGCCACCTGCGCCGGGGTGCTGGCTTTCAACATCCTCTACGGAGTCCTGGTCGCCATCGGCTTGTCGGTGGCCGAACTGCTTTTCCGGGTGGGCCGGCCGCATGCCGCGATCCTCGGCCAGGTACCCGACGTGGCCGGAATGCACGACATCGAGGACTATCCGGGGACCATAACCATCCCTGGCCTTGTCGTCTTCCGCTACGACGCACCGCTGTTCTTCGCCAATGCCGATGACTTCCGGCGGCGTGCGCTGGCCGCGGTCAGCTTGTCCGAGCGCCGCGACGGGCCGGTCCGGTGGTTCCTGCTCAACGCGGAAGCCAACGTGGAAGCCGACTACACGGCGATGGAAGCCCTGGCCTCGCTCCACTCCGAACTCACCCGCCGGGGCATCGTCTTTGCCCTTGCCCGCGCCAAGGCCGAACTCCTTGACCAGTTCCGGGCCTTCGGTATCGCCGAGAAGATCGGCGAGGAGTGGATCTTCCCCACCCTGCCCACCGCCGTTAAGGCCTATCGGGAATGGGCAGAACGTCACGGCTGACCGGGCCGGAACGCGCGGATGGCATCGGCCACCGCGGAGGGCTGCCCGATCGGGGGCAGCTGACCAGCGTCCTCAGCTCGCAGCCGCGCGTCACAGGCCGCAGGCGGTGGCCACCGCATTCGCGGCCGCCTCGCGGTTGGCGGCCGCAGGGATGCCAGGGCGCTCGAAGTAGTTCATGTAGATGTCGGCGGCCTCGGTGGCGCTGGTGGCGGCGTTCAGCATCGGCATGTACTGGGACCACTGCTGGTTGAAGGTGAGCAGCGCCGCCAGCTGGGTCTGCAGGTCAGCGGCGGGGTTGCCGGTGACGAAACCGGCAGGCAAAGGTGTCCACCCGATCAGCCCGCCACCACCGGTGCCCACAGACTCCGGGTTTCCCATGGACTCCTGGTAGATGTTGCCGGCGATGCCCGCCGCCGCCAGGCCGGTGTACCCTTGCGCGGTCAGGCAGGCCACGATCGTGGCGTAGTTCGCGGGGAGCGTCCCGCCGGTCCCGGAGCAGGTCAGGGCGGTGTGGCCGGTGCCAGCGGCGCTGGCCCGGTGGCTGGGCGAGCTGGCTGCGCTGGTGGACGTGCCGCTTGAGCTTCCGTTATGGGAGCCAGCCGTGCCGGTGGGCCGGCGGTGAGCCTGGATGCGCTCAGGCCGGTAACCGCCGGCCATCCCATACGTGAGCGGGCCGTGGTGCGCGCCGCTCACCCGGATGGCAGAGATCTGGCCGGCGATGGCCGGGTGGCCAGCCGCGGTGGATGCGGGCGACACGAGGTCGTACACCGGCGGCGCGGCTGCGAGCGGGCGTCGAATTCGACCACGAAGCGCCGCCCTGCCCGCCCAGCGGGATACCGTGTGCAGTTGTGAGGGGACTGTGTGCCGCCCTGCCCTCCTGATCTTCCTCTTCCTGTGGTGTCCGGGTCCTGACCTCACGAACCTGCCCTATGCCGGATCTTCGCCCGGCTACTCGGCTACCTGTGCCTCTCACCAGGCCTGACTCCCACTCCATCGGGCAGCATGACAGGGTGCTCCGCCCGGTACCCGAAGAATTCCGGCAAATAGCTCAGTCGGGCTATGACTAGGACAAACCGCAAACCGGGCAGGGCAAGGCCCGCGGCCGGCTCCCCGCCCCCCGGTTTCGCCTATGGGCCAAGGGATCCCGCCGCGTGCTCCCGCCCTGGCGCGGGGACTGCCCGCCGGCGGCGCCAGCGGGCAAAACCACCCAGGTAGGTGTGAACGGTGCGCCCTGCGTGCCGATGCCCTGGCCATGGTGCCTGCGGCCGAGCCAGGAACCCGTGTTCACCTCCCGGAGGGTGAAGTCCCGTGCGCTCATCCCCTGGGTTCCGACGACGGGGCCGCCAGCATCTACGATCACCAGGTTGAGGGTTCAGTCCGAGGGCTGCCGCGCACCCCACTGGGCCCAGTTGTACTGGAGCGTGCCGCGGGCTCGTTCGGCCGGGGGCGCGTCCGCCCACGCGTCGCCGGATGGCATCACGGCCGGGTCGTGCACACCCTCGGCGGCCAGGCTCGCCAGGGCGTCGAGGTCCGCCAGGGTGGGCCAGCGCAGTTCCAGCCGCGGCGCCCGCAGGCGCAGGTCCGTCAGCAGCCAGTGGGGCGAGGTCATGTCGGTGATCGTGAGAGACACGGTGCCCGCGCCGCAAAGCAATTCAGACCTTCGTCCCGAACGAAGGCCCGGGGCGGGTGCCTGCGCACCGGAGTCGGCCCGCTGCGGGGCGAGCCGCGGTCAAAAAGGGCTGCCATCACGACCCGAATCGACCACGTCTGCGGGGAGCGACTCGCTACGAGACGAGCCGTGGGCAGTAAGGGCTGCTATCACGGCCCAAAATCACCACGGCAGCCGAGCCAGGTTCGCTATGTGGTCAGGTCTATCGCCCCCGGCACCGTGGAACGTGGCGAGTAAGGACTGCGATCACGACCCATAACGGCCAAGATCCCGCCCCGACGGCCCGCCAGCCATGATGGTGGACTCTCGGCGGAGAGCCGGGATCATGGCTGGCCGCAGGCTGCCGCCCGGGACGGGCTGCCCGGCAGGGGCCGGGACAGCGTGGGCGCAGTGGAACGGGCGCAGTGGAAGCGGTGCAGGACCAGGCCGGCTACGGCTGGATGGCCGGTTAGCGGGCCGCTGACCCAGGCGGCCGGGCTCCGGTGCAGCCGGTCCAGGAAGAAACCCGGTGCCAGCAAGTACGCCGCTACCGCGACCGGCCGCCCGGTGCGGGCGGACAGGGCGGCCACCGCTTCGTCCACGGCCGGCCGGCTGGCCGACAGGTACGCCGCGACGACCGGAACCCCGGCGTAAGCCGCCAGCAACTCCGCCTGCCGCTCGGTATCGGCTGCTGCCTGGGGATCACTCGAGCCAGCGGCGGCGAGCACGACCGGCGTCCAGTCCGGCACGCCGGCCTCGGCCAGCCGGTCCGCCAGTGCGGGGACGAGCCGCGCGTCCGGCCCGAGCGGTGCGGCCACACCCACGCCGCCGCCCGCACCGGCATCAGCCATAACTCCCGTCCTGCCCACCGGAGCCATGGCGGGGGCCGTGGCCGCCGCGCGGGTGGCCGCGACGGCACCGGCGATGTCGTGGCACACGTGATAACCGGCCGACAGCAGCAGCGGGACGATGACCACGTCGCTGGTGCTGTCGGCGGCATCCGCGAGAGCCGCGGCCAGGGACGGCTCCGCGTTCTGCAGGAACGCCGGCCGGACGTCCACACCGGGGGCGAGACCGCTCACCTGTGCGCAGAGCGCGTGCACCGCCAGCTGGGCGGCCGGGTCACGGCTGCCGTGGGCGACCGCGAGCAGCACCGGGCGGCGCACCCTCATGCCGCGCCCAGCGCTTCGCGCAGCCGGACCACCTCACCCACCACCACGACCGCTGGTGGCCGGATCGACTGTGCCGCCGCGTCCTCGGCGACCTCGCCCAGGGTGGACACCAGTACCCGCTGCCGGTCTGTCGTCCCCTCGCAGATCACCGCGACCGGGGTGCTGGCCGGACGGCCCCGTTTGACCAGTTCGGCCGTGACCTCGGCCAGCCGGGCGACCGCCATCAGCAGGACCAGGGTGCCCGGCCCGGTGGCGAGCGCCTCCCAGTCCACCGTCGCACCCGGGTGCGACGGGTCCAGGTGGGCGGAGACCACCGCGAAGTCCTGGGTGATGCCCCGGTGGGTGACCGGGATCCCCGCACAGGCTGGTACCGCGATGGCGCTCGTGACACCGGGAACCACCTCGAACGGCACCCCGGCCCGCACACAGGCCAGCGCCTCCTCCCCGCCGCGGCCGAACACGAACGGGTCACCGCCCTTGAGCCGCACCACCCGCTTGCCCGCGAGCGCCCGGTCCACGAGCAGGGCGTTGATCTGTTCCTGGGACAGGTGGCAGGCGTGCGGCGCCTTCCCCGCCTCGATGATCTCCACGTCGGGGTCGAGTTCGGCAAGCACGTCCCTGGGGGCGAGCCGGTCGGTGACCACGACGTCCGCCCTGGCCAGCAGCCGGCGGCCGCGCACCGTGATCAGCCCGGGGTCGCCCGGCCCGCCGCCGACCAGTGCCACGCTGCCAGGAGCGCGGGCGGGGCGCTGTGGCCGGACCGGCAGGCTGCCCTCGGCGAGCGCGGATGAGATGGCCGCTCGCAGGCGCTGTGCCCGCCGGGGGTCGCCGCCCGCGGTGACCGCGACGGTGACATCCCCGTGCCGGGTCACCGCCGGTGTCCATGCCCGCGAGAGGGCCGCGTCGTCGGCGCGAACGCACCAGACACGGCAACGTTCCGCCTCGCTGGCGACAACGGTGTTGACGGCCGGATCGTCGGTGGCGGCGTGGACGAGCCAGGCGCCCGCCAGGTCCCCGCCGCGGTACTCACGCGGGCACACCGCCAGCGGCAGGCCGGCCAGTCCCGGGTCCACCCGCGGCGCGATGACGGTCACGTCCGCGCCAGCGGCCAGCAGTCCGCGGACCCGGCGCAAGGCGACCCGGCCACCACCCACGACCACCACCCGGCGGCCCTCCAGATCCAGATCGAGCGGGTAGGTCATGGCGGCGGCGCACCCCCTTCCTGGGAGGTGCCTCCCGGCCCGCCCGGCCCCGCCGGAGCCAGCCCGGCGAACCGCAGCCCGAACGCCCGGGCGCAGGCGGTGCACCGCCAGCTTCCCCCGGTGGGGCCCGCCGGGCGCAGGTCTTCCTCGCCGCAGTACGGGCAGTAGAACGGCACCTGCCGGTCACCGCTGTGCTGGCCGGAGGAGCGCGCCTGCGCGCCGTCGCCGGTCATGACAGCAGCTGTTCGTCTGCGCGGCGGGCCCAGACCGCGAACTGCTCGCCGTCGAGGCGGTCCGCGAGGTAATTGCGCAGTACCCGTTCGACGTAGCCGGGCAGAGCGTCGGCACTCACCTTCAGGCCGCGCAGTTTGCGGCCGAACCCGGCATCGGTGCCCAGCGAGCCGCCGAGGTGAACCTGGAAACCCTCCTCCCCGTCCACCAGCGAGCCCTTGAGCCCGATGTCGGCAACCTGGAACCGGGCGCAGGAGTTCGGGCAGCCGTTGACGTTGATGGCGATCGGCGTGTCGAAGCCGGGCAGCCGCCGCTCCAGTTCGCCGTACAGGCCGGCGGCCCGCTGCTTGGTCTCCACGATCGCGAGCTTGCAGAACTCGATCCCGGTGCAGGCCATGGTGCCGCGCCGGAACGCCGAGGGAGCTGTCAGCAGGTCACGGCCGGCCAGTTCGTCCGCGAGCTCGCTGACCCGTTCCCCGGGCACATCCAGGATGAGCAGCTTCTGCTGGGCGGTGGTCCGCACCCGGCCGGATCCGTACGCCTCCGCCAGATCGGCGACCTGCCAGAGCAGGCTGCCCGAGGTTCGGCCCACGCTCGGGGCGACCCCCAGGTAGTAGCGCCCATCCCGCTGCCGGTGCACGCCGATGTGATCGCGCATGCCGGCGGCCGGGACGACCGGGGCCGGCCCGTCCGGCAGCCGCTCGCCCAGGTACTCCTGTTCCAGCACCTCACGGAACCGCTCCACGCCCCAGTCGGCGACCAGGAACTTCAGCCGTGCCCGGCTGCGCAGCCGCCGGTAGCCGTAGTCGCGGAAGATGGCGGTCACCGCGGCCCACACGTCCGGCACCCGCTCCGGCGGCACGAAGGTACCGAGCCGCTGGGCGAGCATCGGGTTGGTGGACAGGCCCCCGCCGACCCACAGGTCGAACCCCGGCGTCCCGTCCGGCCCGGCCACCCCCGCGAAGGAGATGTCGTTGATCTCGTGCGCGGTGCACAGAGACACGCAGCCGCTGATCGCGGTCTTGTACTTGCGGGGCAGGTTGGTGAACCCGGGATGGGTGGTGGCCACCTCCTCGGCGGCGCGCAGCGCCGGGCTGGCGTCCAGGATCTCGGCCGCGTCGAGGCCGGCCACTGGGCAGCCGAGGATGTTACGCGGGACGTCGCCGCAGGCCTGGAGGCTGGACAGGCCCACAGCTTCGAGCCGCTGCCAGATCGCCGGCACGTCCTGGATCGACAGCCAGTGGTACTGCACGTTCTGCCGGTCGGTGATGTCGGCGAGGTCACGGCCGTACTCCTTGGCGATGCCCGCCACCGTGCGCAGCTGCTCGGCGGTGAGCTGCCCGCCTGGGATGCGCACGCGCATCATGAAGTACGGCGCCTCGATGTCGGCGTCCTCCAGCGCGCCGGTCCTGCCGCCGCCGATGCCCGGCCGGCGCTGGGTGTACAGGCCCCACCAGCGGAACCTGCCGCGCAGGTCGGCCGGGTCGATCGAGTCGAAACCGAGCTGGGAGTACCGGTTGATGATGCGGTCACGGACGTTCAGCCCGTCGTCGTCTTTCTTGAAGCGCTCGGCCGCGTTCAGTGGCTCACGGTGACCCAGTGCCCACTGGCCCTGGCCGCGCCTGGGGCGCGCGAGTTGAGCTGGCATGGCTTTGGTCCTTCTGCTGCGAGGTTGACCCGGGGCAGCCCAGCGGCCAGGAAGCGGCGCGGGCAGCCTGCGGGACGGTCAGGATCAGCAGCAGGGGCGACAGACGGCGCTGGATACGCGCAGCAGGTCCACATGACGGCGGCACACGAGCGGCACCTGACGGCGGCCACCAGCGGTGCTGGTCACGGTGAGCCTCCTCGTCCGGCCAGCAGGCAAGACCGCCCGCTGGCGTACATGACGGATGGACCTTGAGATTATCAGCCGGCTGGAGGCCGCCTAGGGTGGACGGCGTGGCTGACCCTGACATCCGCCCGATCGCCTCCCGCGTCGTCTACGCCGATCCGTGGCTGACGCTGCGCCGCGATGAGATCGAACGGCGGGACGGCAGCCGGGGCACCTACGCGGTGGTGGAAAAGGCTGATTTCGCGCTGGTCATCCCGGCCGAACGGGGCGGCTTCCACCTGGTCGAGGAGTACCGGTACCCGCTCGGGCGGCGAACCTGGGGTTTCCCGCAGGGCGGGTTCCCGGCCGGCCGGGACGGCGGCCCCGAGGAACTGGCCCGGCTCGAACTCAGCGAGGAGACGGGGCTGCGAGCGGATCAGCTCATCCGGCTCGGTTACCTCAGTGCCGCGCACGGCCTCACGAGCCAGTGCTGCCACGTGTTCCTGGCCACCGGGCTTACCCAGGGAACGCATCGCCGGGAGATCACCGAGCAGGACATGCGTCACTACTGGGTGACCCGGGCGCAATTCAAGAACATGATCCGCAACGGATCCGTCAGCGATGACGCCAGCGTCGCCGCCTACACGCTCCTGGTGCTGCACGAAGAGGGTGGTGGCGGGCCCGCCTAGCGTCTGACCCAGACGTAGTACGGGACGTTGCCGAAGGCCCCGGTGTTCGGCACGATCTGGGCCAGGCGGTAGCGCGTGCTGGTCTGGAGGGCGTGCGCGATCACCGTGTCGGCCGGCGGGGTGTCGACGCCGTTGTAGGCGATCACCTGGTAGTACCCGTCGCTGATCGCGGCCGCGTACCCCGCGTCCCCGGTCAGTGTTCCGCCGTGGGTGCCGGTGTAGGAGAGGTAGTGCGCGCCGTGCCAAGCACGGCGCTCCCACGTGCCGCGGCGCTGACCGCTCCGCACCGCAGCCTGCTGAACGCCGGGTAACACCGGATGCTGGCCGCAATCGAGTACTACGCGGGTGCGGCTTACGCTGGCCGGGTCACCGCCTGAAAGCCTGCAGCGCCGCCCTACGCTGGAATTGGGATCTCAATCCGCGGAGGACGCTATGGGATTGATGGACCGGATGAAGGTGCAGGCCGCCCAGCTGGCGCAGAAAACCCAGGAAGCGGCCCAGGAGGGCAGGATCAAGCTCGACCAGGCCCAGGCGCGCCGGCGTGCGGACGCCATGTTCCGCGACCTTGGTGCCGCTGTCTACGCGGAACGGACCGGCCGGGGTGGCCCAGATGGTGCCGACAAGATTGAGCGCCTGGTCAAGGCGCTCTCCCGGCAGGAAGCCGAGCAGGGATTTGGTGATGGCGCGGCGCCGAAGGCCAGAGCCTGAGCAGACCCTGCCGGTTGTGCGCCACTGACGCGGGCGGCCCGGAGCCGTGGTGGGTTCCGGGCCGCCGGTCGGTGCCGGGCCCCTGCTGGGGTCAGGTGGCTTTGCCGGTGAGGGTGACGGTGAGGGTGTGGGTGCCGCGCGGGTCGGTCCAGGTGAGGGTGTAGTGGGTGGTGAAGGTGCCCTTCTTGACCGGGGTGAAGGCGACCCGCTGGGT
>DPMS01000049.1 GCA_003541285.1 Actinomycetota bacterium | reverse complement strand
AGGCTGCGTTCTCAGTGCGCGGCGGGGTGGGCGCGCAGCTGCGGATGGCGGCCGGTCAGCGCGTGCCGGGCGGTGGCGAGCAGCCACAGCGCGATCATCGCGGCCACAAGCGTGGCCAGCATGGCGTCGCTCGCCAGCACGAACGCGAGAATGCCCGCCACCAGCATCACGGTGCCCAGGGTGGTTGCCAGTGCGATGTGAAGACCGGACGGGCGCGGACCTTCCCGGGTGGCCCCGTAAACTTCGGCCAGTTCACGCTGGTTGGCCGTGCAGGCTGCCATGCCGAGCGCGAAGGCGATCACCGTCATCCACCGGGTGGACACACCCGGCATAAGGGCGTTGGCAGCCCACAGGGCGTACAGCACGGCCGCTGCGGCCACCAGCAGCGTGGCCAGTCCGTCTCTCCAGGTGAGGCGCATCACCGGCCTCCTCTCGGCCCCGCCCGCCAGCCACACAGGCCGCTTGCCGGGCGGCTACTTTCACGCTCCCGCCGCCAACCCCAGCGCGCCAGGTCCGATAGTCCCCTGCGCATCGGCGATCGGTCCCGCTTTCCCGGCTGCCCGCCCTGCCGGCCGATGACCGATCATCAACGAGCACGGCCCGGCGGTGCCGTACCGACCGAATTGGGCGCGGCTGAGGGTCGTTTGATGGCGCGTGCCGTCGTGCGCAGATCCGCCGGGCCCGGGCGTCCTAGGGTCCCGCTGCACCTCGACGGCACTGGCGGCCGGTGAGCTCGCCAGCGGCTCCTGGACGGCTTCGGATCCGGGGCCGGCCCGTGTTCTGCTGGGGTCAGAGCACTTTGGAGATGCCCGGCACCCGGGTCAGCGCGTAACCGGCCGTGAAGCAGGCGGCCACCCCCGCCGCTGCGACCAGGACGAACTTGATTCCGGGAGCCAGCGCCACCAAAGCGAAGGCCACCATGACCGCGGTGAGCACCAATGGGTGGATGACATAGGTCGCGTAGGACGCCCGTGCTGCCTTGCCCAGCATGACGCCGTGCGTGGGCCAGCGGCACCGCAGCCAGGACAGGAACCACAGTGTCCCGCTGACGGCGATCACGCCGTCGAGCAGTGCGAATGCCATCGTGGGCACGTCGGCGCCCATCGCCAGCGCCTGGTCCTTCCCCCGTGCCAGGACCAGATACAACATCAACATCATCAGGGCGGCCACGCCCGCTGCGGCCACCCGGCCGAGCCGCCGGGCCAGCGTCGGCGGGAAGTCTTCCAGCCACCCGGCTTCGGCCGTGTGCACGCCGGGGGCAAATAGCACGGCGCCCTGCGGCCACCCGCCCCACCTGAGGTTCAGGAACGTGTCGCCCATCACCGGCCACGGCTGCCAGACGGCGAAGGAACTGACCGCGATCGCCAGGGCCGCGGTGCCTGCAGACCGGGCCGCAGCGGCCGTCCCGGCTGTGCCGCCGGGCGAAGACACCGCAGCGCGGCGTAGGCGAGGGAGAAGGCCAGCAGCGCGGCGACGAACCACATCACGCTCACCTCCGTAGTGGCCAGGTAGGCAACCAGGCTCCGGTGCTCATGCCAGCCAGGGGATGTCCACCACGTAGGACGTCGCGGTGTGTGCGACGATGACACCGGCGATGACGGCCACCCGGAGGTTGTCCGCCGCTTGCTCTCGCGGGCGGCTCCTGGCGACGGTGTCCTGCGATGAGGCCATAACGCACCCCCCGCCTGCTACCTTCAGGATCAGCCGGTGGGTGATCGGCATCACAGGGACAAACGTCCCGCTATACGGCACACCCACAGCCCTGCCCCCATGGGCTGTCCCAGCGGCCTGCACAGCCTGCACCACGAACCCTCCGGCCAGGAGGTCATCTCAAGGCGGCCCGGCCATCGCACGCCAGTTGCCAGGAGCAGACACGATCACCCGATCTCCGCTGCCGGGAGCCCTCAGCCATGGCGATCACGCAGACGGAACCTGCAGATCACCCCGGTTCGGCGCGGTGCCGAACGGCATCCGGTATGCCGTGGCTGCCGCGCAGAACGGCGGTTACACGCGCGGCTGCTCGGCTTCCCGAGAATGCAGCAAAAGCACGATAATCTGCCCCAACGCCTGACGCGCTCATGCCCGGGGTGCCTTTCGGCCTTTCGTGCCGGCGCCATGCCCGCAGTGACATACCTGAAGGACCAGCAACGCTACCGGCCGACGTGCCGGCGCAAGTGAGTACCTGACCGGCAGCGCTGCAGACAGTCTGCCGCGCAATCTCAGCCAGGCGCGCGCCTGGCGATCGGCCTGGACTGTATGACCGTTCAGGGTCTACCCTTTGGGCTGCGGTTGATGAACCACCCGGTGGTATCTTGTGTGCGCGCGGCTCGCGTTCCGCCCCCCCCGGACGCGAGATGGGGTGCTGGCGGCAGTAGCCCGGCCGGCTCGCACATGGCCAACCGGAGGGTTCCCGCCCGGTGAGCCTGCTGTGATGACAGTGGCCCTGTTGGCGGTCGCGGCCCGCGCCATGCCGCCTCGCGTGGGCCCCACGCCGACGCGGGCCGCTCAACCGTCCAAGCCCCAGCTGGGAAGGGCACATGGCCCCGCCGTCGTGTCACCCGATCGGGCGTCATGACAGTGTCGCCCTCGATCGGGAAGGCTGACTGTGCGCCAGCCCGCGATCTGATGACGCCGCGGCGCCCGGCCATGCAGTCTGGCGTGCGGCCGCTTCGCCTGGGGGCAGCTCCGGGGGGGCTTGGGTGTCCCGGGCCATTCACCGGTCCGGGGCACCCAAGCTGGGGCGGTCGGCCGCGGCGCGGGCGAATGACTTGTATGGCATGATCTCGCCCGGTTTGATCACGCCGTCCTCGATCGCGCGGGCGAGCAGCGCGTCCTTGCTCGGCGCGGTCCGCCCGGTGGCCGCGTACTTGGCGCGCGCGCGGCTGATGTACTGCCGGACCGTGTTCTCGCTGATCGACATGCGCCGCCCGACCGATGCTTTCGACATGCCCTGGAACCACAGCAGCAGCGCCTGCCGCTCCTGCTGCGACAGCGTCGGCCGGGCCGGGCGCTGGTCGGCGAGCATCGCCCTGGCCTGCGACCGGGTCACGTACGGCCGGTCGGCGGCAGCCGCCAGCACGGCCTCGACCAGATGGTCGCGGCCCTCCTCCTTGGACACGTAGGCGTGCGCGCCGTTGTCCAGCGTCTCCATCACGATCGCCGGATCGCTGTGCCCGGAGAAGGCCACCACCCGGTATCCGGCTGCCACCAGCTCGGGGATCTGCGTGGTGACCAGCTCGCCGGACAGCTCCAGGTCCAGGATGACCACGTCGGCCGGCGGCCGCGGCATGGCGCGGAGCCCGGTCAGGTCGCGCGCCGTCTGCACCAGCCGCACCCGCTGGCCGGGATCGGACCGGATCCAGGACGCCACCCCCTCGGTGACGACCGGATGGTCTTCGATGATCGTCACCGTCACCGGCTGTCCCATCGCGCCTCCGCCCAGAGCATGCCGCCGTCTTGCTGCTGTTCGATGACGACCCCCTCGCCGACTGCAGGCAGCCGGACGACCGCGCCGGTATCGGCGACGAAGCTGACGGCGATTCCGTTGGCCACCGCCGCCAGGGTGATCCGCGCCTGGCTGCGCGCAGCGGTCAGGATCGCGATGGCAGCGTCGGTGATCACCCGCCGGGCCGGGCCGGGCACCTGCGGCAGCGGCCCGGCCGTCTCGATCTCGACGGCAACCCCGCGCCGCTCGGCCACATCGGCACTCGCGTGCAGTTCGTGCACCAGCGATCCGGGTACCTCATCGCCCTCGGCCAGCAGCCGGCGCAGCCGGGCCGCCTGGACCGCGCACCTGATGCGCACCTGCGCGTCGCCCGGGTCAGCCGTCCCCGCCGCCAGCTCGGCGACCAGCGGGACGGCGCTTTCCTGCAGCGCCAGCCAGCGGGCGTGCCG
>DPMS01000840.1 GCA_003541285.1 Actinomycetota bacterium | reverse complement strand
TCGGCCACCACCATCGCCACGCTCATGCCCCCATCGTGGGACAGCGAAAGGTGCCACCTGCGGACCCCCAGCGCCGATGCCGCCGCCGCGACGGTGCCGCTCGCCTGGAGCCCGGGGCGGCCCGCCGCGTCGTGCACGACCTCCACATCGGCCCAGCGCAGCCCGGGCGGTGCCGCCAGGACCTTGGCCACCGCCTCCTTGGNNCTACTCCACCGTGACCGACTTGGCGAGATTGCGGGGCTGGTCCACGTCGTGACCCTTGGCGGTGGCCAGTTCGCAGGCGAAGACCTGCAGCGGCACCGTCGTCACCAGCGGCTGCAGCAGGGTGGGGACGTGCGGGACCTCGATCAGGGTGTCCGCGTAGGGCTTGACCTCATGGTCGCCCTCCTCCGCGATCACGATGACCCTTGCCCCACGCGCCCGTATCTCCTGGATATTCGAAACGATTTTGTCGTGGAGCACCTCGCGGCCTCCCGGGGAGGGCACCACCACGACAACGGGCAGCCCACCCTCGATGAGGGCGATCGGGCCGTGCTTGAGTTCTCCCGCGGCGAAACCCTCGGCGTGCATGTAGGCGAGTTCCTTGAGCTTCAGTGCGCCTTCCAGGGCGACCGGGAAGCCGACGTGCCGCCCCAGGAAGAGCACGCATCCTTCGGACGCCAGCTCCCGGGCCAGGGCGCGGACCGGTTCCATCGTCTCGAGCACCACATCCACCGCGTTGGGCATCTGCGCCAGCTGGCTGACCACGTCGCGGGCCTCGTCGCCGTACTTGGTCCCACGCAGCTGGGCGAGGTACAGCGCGACCAGGTAGCACCCGACGAGCTGGGTCAGGAATGCCTTGGTGGAGGCGACCGCGATCTCCGGCCCCGCGCGGGTGTACAGCACCGCGTCGCACTCACGCGGGATCGAGGACCCGTTGACGTTGCAGATGGCCAGGACCCGCGACCGCTGCTCGCGCGCGTGCCGGACTGCCATCAGCGTGTCCATCGTCTCCCCGGACTGGGAGATGGCGATGACCAGGGTGGACCGGGTCAGGATCGGGTCGCGGTAGCGGAACTCGCTGGCGAGCTCCACCTCGCACGGGATCCGGCACCAGTGCTCGATCGCGTACTTGGCGATCATGCCGGCGTGGTAGGCGGTGCCGCATGCCACCACGACGATCTTGTCGATCTCGCGCAGCTCATCGGCGGGCAGGCGCATCTCGTCCAGGGTCAGGTTCCCGTCCGCGCCGATCCGGCCGAGCAGCGTGTCGGCGATCGCCCGCGGCTGCTCGGCGATCTCCTTGAGCATGAAGTACTCGTAACCGGCCTTCTCCGCGGCCGATACGTCCCAGTCGACCCGGTATCCGGTGACCCGCGCCGGGACGCCGTCGAAGCCGGTGACGGTCACGCCGTCCGCGCGGATCTCGGCCACCTGGTCCTGCCCGAGTTCGACCGCACGCCGGGTGTAGGCGATGAATGCGGCCACGTCACTGGCGAGGAAGTTCTCACCCTCACCGCAGCCGATCACCAGCGGCGAGTTGCGGCGGGCGCCGACCACCGCACCCGGATCGCGGATGTCCACCGCGACCAGGGTGAACGCGCCCTCCAGCCGTCGGCAGACCCGGCGCATCGCCTCGGCCAGGCTGCCCGGGCGGGCCAGCTGCGTGCCATCGGCGTCCGCGGCCGCCATCTCGGCCTCAAGCAGGTGCGCCACAACCTCGGTATCAGTGTCCGAGGCCAGTTCGTGCCCGGCCGCGGCGGCCTCCGCGCGCAGGGCGGCGAAGTTCTCGATGATCCCGTTATGCACCACCGCAAGATGGCCGTTGCAGTCGGTGTGCGGATGCGCGTTCGGGTCGGTGGGCGGGCCGTGCGTCGCCCACCGGGTGTGGCCGACACCGACCCGGCCAGGCAGCGGGGCTCCCTCTGCCAGCGCTTCAACCAGGTTGACGAGCTTGCCGGCCCGCTTGGCCGACCGCAGTTTCCCGTCCTCCACCACGGCGATGCCCGCGGAGTCATAGCCGCGGTACTCCAGCCGCCTCAGCCCCTCGATGACGACGTCGGCAGCCTGGCGATGGCCCGCATATCCCACGATCCCGCACATGCGTGCCAGGGTAGTGCCCGCTGCCGGCCGTAATGCCAGGTCCCCGGGCCCGTCCCCGGGGGCCGATCGTCCCTGGCCGGCCGCCGGGACCGGTCAGGACGCCGCCCTGATGGCTGATGCCAGCCGGTCCGCCAGCCGCCGCGCATGATCGGCGTCCATGGCCTCGACCATGACCCGGACGGCCGGTTCTGTGCCACTCGGCCGCACCAGGACCCGGCCCGAGCCGCCCAGTTCCGCCTGGGCGGCCGCGACCTGGGCTGCCACGTCACCGGACAGGGCTACCCGCGACTTGTCCACCCCGGCGACGTTCACCAGCACTTGCGGGTACCGGGTCATCACCGCGGCCAGGTCGGCCAGGGGCGTGCGCTCGCTGGCCACAGTGGTGAGCAGATGCAGGGCGGTGAGCAGGCCGTCGCCGGTGGTCGCGTGCTCAAGCATGATGATGTGCCCCGATTGCTCCCCGCCCAGGGCGAAGTTGCCCGCCCGCATCGCCTCCAGCACGTACCTGTCCCCCACCGAGGTCTCGATCACGGAGATGCCGGCGTCCCTCATCGCCATCCGGAAGCCGAGGTTGGACATGACGGTGGCCACCACGGTGTCTCCGGCCAGCCGCCCGCCGGCCTTGAGCCCCAGTGCGAGCACGGCCATGATCTGGTCCCCGTCGATCACCTGCCCGGCAGCGTCCACCGCCAGGCAACGGTCCGCGTCGCCGTCATGGGCGATGCCAGCGTCCGCCCCGTCCTCGACCACCGCGGCGCGCAGCGCTTCCAGATGGGTCGAACCGCAGCCCGCGTTGATGTTCTCACCATCGGGTTCCGCGCCGATCGCCCGCACCTGGGCACCCGCGCGGCGCAGCAATTCCGGGGCAACATGCGATGCCGCGCCATGCGCGCAGTCCACCACCACCCGCAGGCCCGCCAGCGGCAGGCCGTCTGCTGGCTGGCCGGCCGCCGGCAGCGAGCCGAGCAGGTGAGTGAGGTAGCGCTCGCGTGAATCGCCGTCGTCGCTGACCCTGCCGAATCCGCCGCCGGGAGGCCCGGTGACCGCTTTGCCCGGCCGCCCGAGCCGTGCCTCGATCTCATCTTCGGCGGCGTCGGGCAGCTTGAACCCACCCCGCGCGAACAGCTTGATCCCGTTGTCCGCGGCCGGATTATGGCTGGCCGACAGCACGACTCCAAGGTCAGCACCAAGGTCAGCGGTAAGAAAAGCCACAGCGGGCGTGGGGATCACGCCGAGCCGCAGCACGTCCATCCCGGCTCCGGTCAGGCCCGCTGTCACGGCCGACTCCAGGAACTGGCCCGACGCCCTGGGGTCACGGCCGACCACTGCCAGCGGGCGCCCGCCCTCAGCGTGCGCAGCGTCAAACGCGCCGACGTCGTGGAGCACGTCGGCGGCAGCGACGGCGAGGTCCATGGCCAGACGGCCGGTCAGGTCGTCGCCTGC
>DPMS01000838.1 GCA_003541285.1 Actinomycetota bacterium | reverse complement strand
GGGCGTGCTTTCTGCGCGCGTCCGGAGCGCCGCTGCCGTCCGGGGACGTTGAGGGTATGCAGGGCGGCGCGGGCGGCGGCGTCGGCCGCGGCGGCGGCGACCGCCTGGTACGCCGCGCACCGGACGGTGCGGTCGCTGGATAACAACGGCAAGCACGTCCAGGCGGTGCAGCTGGTAACCACATCGGGCGCTGGCCACTCCGGCACCCTGTTCGGCCACCTTGACGGTTCCCTGACCGCGGCGATCGCCGCGGATCAGGCAGTCTTCCAGGCCAATGCGGTGGCGGGCCGGGGCGCGTTCACCGGCTTGGAGGTGGGAGTCATCGTGCTGGCGCTGGTCATGGCGGCTGGCTGTGCCCGCGGGCTCAGCAGGCGGCTGGCGGAGTACCGGTGAGGCGGCCCGCCTGGCTGCGGCTGCCCCCGCTGCTGCTGGTGGCGGCGGCACTGGCGGCGTGGTCGGCACCCGGGTCAGCAGCGGTGACGGCTCCCCTGGCGCAGCGCCTGGCCGGGCCGGCGGCCGCGCCCGCCACCACGTCCTGCGATCCCACGGCCAGCCTGCGGCCGGCCGGCCGGCCGCAGGTAACCCCGGGTTCTTTCATGGCCAAGATCCGTGCCCGCGGCTATCTCATCGCGGGCGTGGACCAGAACACCTACCATTTCGGCTACCTCAATCCCCTGGACGGGAAGATCGAGGGATTCGACATCGACATGCTGCACGCGGTCGCGGCGGCCATTTTCGGCGATCCCAGCAAGGTCGTGTACAAGGCCATCTCGGACGCCCAGCGGATCCCCGCGATCCAGTCCGGTGCCGTCGACATCGTGGCGCACACAATGACGATCAACTGCGCGCGCATGCAGCAGGTCGACTTCTCCACCGTCTACTACGACGCGGGACAGCGGGTCCTGGTGCAGGCCGGCTCCCCGGTGCGGAGCATCAACGATCTCGGCGGCAAGAAGGTATGCGCGACCACGGGCTCCACCTCCATCGCCAACATCAAGGCCGCACCCGCACACCCGATCCCAGTCGCGGTGCGGTACTGGACCGACTGCCTGGTGCTGCTGCAGCAGGGCCAGGTTGCCGCCATCTCCACCGACGACTCGATCCTGGCGGGCCTGGCCGCCCAGGATCCCTGGACCCGGATGGTCGGCCCCCGCTTCACCAGCGAGCCGTACGGCCTGGCCATCTCCAAGCAGCACCCGGACTTCGTCCGGTTCGTCAACGCGGTGCTGGCGCGGCTGCGCAGTGACGGCCAGTGGGCCGCCAGCTATGCGCACTGGGTCGGCACGCCCGTGCCGGCCCCGCCGCCAGCCAGGTACCGGGGCTGACCCATGACCTTCGCGATGACCCGTGAGCAGGCGGCCTCGGCCGTAGCCGCCGCCAGCGCCGAGCGTGACGGCATCCAGGCGAACCTGCTCGACCTCGACGGCNNCCGCCGCGGTGGCGGAGATGAAACGCGCCTTCGCCAGCGTGACCGAGGTGGTGACAGCAGCCGAGAACGTCTGGAACGAAACGGCTGACGGGCTGAGCGAGATCGGCACCGCGATCGACGCCGCGAACAAGCAGGCGGCCGGGCTCGGCGACGACGGGCTGGCCGGCCCGCTCACGGCAGCCGGGGCCGAGCTCGGCCAGCTGCGCGACGTGCTCAACTGCGATCCGCTGGCACTGTGGCAGGGCGGCCGGGTCGATACCGCCCGGCTGGACCGGCTGCGCACGCGGGCCAACGCGGCGGTAGCGCGGGTCAGTGACATCGCCGGCCTGCGCGCGGACGNNCTCCGCGGCCGCGGCGGCCGCCACGGCCGCGGCCACGGCCTGGCAGGACGCAGTGGCGGCCCGGGACCGGGCCGCGGCGAAGATCGCCGCCGCTGACCTGCCGCCCGCGCCTATGCGGTCCACCAGCCTGGATGCGCGGCTGGCCGCGCTGGAGACGCTCAAGGCCGCCGGACGGTGGGACCGGCTGGCGGCCGAACTGGACGCGATCGAGAAAGAGGCAGCGGCCGAACTGGAGCACAGCCGGGAGGCTGAGCGGGCGGCCACCGGGGCGCTGGGCAGGCGCGACGAGCTACGCGGCCTGCTGGAGGCCTACCAGGCCAAGGCGGCCCGGCTGGGGGCCGCCGAGGACATGGGACTCACCGCGCGTTACCAGCAGGCCCGGGACCTGCTCTGGACCGCCCCGTGCGACCTGACGGCCGCGTCGGCTGCGGTGACGGACTACCAGCAGGCGATCCTGGCGCTCGGCGGGCGGAGGCAGGCGCAATGACGGCAACCGCGACCACCTGCACGCAGCCGGGCTGCGGCGGCACCATCGACGGCGGGTACTGCACGATATGCGGGATGGCCGCCGCACCGGCCCCGGTCCCGCCCGCAGCGGCCAGCCGGGAACGGGGCTCGCTGGCGACCTCGGTGGGAACCGCGGGAACAGCCGGCACCCGTGGTACCCGCGGCACCCGTGCCAGCACCAGCAGAGCGTCCCGGGGGAACCTCGGGGCGGGCCANNCCTGGTGGAGATCCCGCCGATCCCGGCCCACGACCCCGCCAGCGCGGTGCTCGCGGACCCGCAGGTACCGGAGAGCAAGCGGTTCTGCCCCAAGTGCGAGCGCCCGGTCGGCCGGGCCAGCGAGGGACGGCCCGGGCGGACCGAGGGCTTCTGCCGCAACTGCGGCACCCCGTTCTCCTTCTCCCCGAAGCTGCAGCCCGGGGATCTGGTCGGCGGCCAGTACGAGGTGCTTGGCTGCCTGGCACACGGCGGGCTCGGCTGGATCTACCTGGCCANNACATCGTGATGGAGTACGTGGGCGGCCGCTCGCTCCGGCAGATCCTGCTCGACGAGCGGAAGGCCGGCCGGTCGGTGCCGCTCGAGCACGCCCTCGCCTACTCGATCGAGGTGCTGCACGCATTCGGCTACCTGCACAACCGCGGGCTCGTGTACTGCGACTTCAAGCCGGACAACGTGATCCAGGCAGAAGAGATGATCAAGCTCATCGACATGGGCGGCGTGCGGCGGATCGACGACGAGGACAGCCCCATCTACGGGACTGTCGGCTACCAGGCACCGGAGATCGGGACCACGGGGCCCTCCCCCGCCTCCGACCTGTACACGGTCGGCCGCGCCCTGGCGGTGCTCACCTTCGAGTTCACCGGCTACACAAGCACCTTCCAGCACTCACTGCCCGACCCGGCCACGGTTCCGCTGCTCGCGCAGCAGGAGTCGTTCTACCGGCTGCTGCGCCGCGCCACCGGCCCAGACCCGGCCAGCCGCTTCGCCTCGGCAGGTGACATGGCTGAACAGCTCACCGGTGTCCTGCGCGAGGCCCTCGCGACCGGCGACGGCAGCCCCCGGCCGACGTTCTCCGCGCTGTTCAGCCCCGAATTGCAGGCGGCAGGCACGGAGGCCGGCGCGCTGGACGGGATGGGCTGGGCCTCGGCGGCGCAGGCGCCGCCGCCGGCCGGGCAGGTCGCGGCCGGGCTGCCGGTGCCCCAGGTCGACATCGCCGACCCGGCCGCCGGTTACCTGGCGACGCTGGGCACACTCGACCCCACGGCGCTGACCGCCGCCCTGTCAGCCGCCGTCGGCGGGGCGCCGGGGACGCCACCGGCGGTGGCCGAGTCGCCGGAGACGCACCTGGCCCTCGCCCGTGCCCTGATTGTCACCGGCGCGCTCGACCAGGCCGCGGCCACCCTGGCGGAGCTGGCCACGCAGATCGGCACCGACTGGCGCGTCACCTGGCACCAGGGGCTGCGTGAGCTGGCCGCAGGCCAGCCCGGGGCGGCCCGGGCCGCGTTCGACGCGGTCTACGACACGCTGCCGGGGGAACTCGCGCCACAACTGGCGCTCGGGTTCGCCGCCGAGGCCGGCGGGGACCAGGCGACAGCCGCCCGTTACTTCGGGCGCGTGTGGACGGTGGACCGTTCCTACGTCAGCGCCGCGTTCGGGCTGGCCAGGGCACGGCTGGCGGCTGATGACCGGCCCGGCGCGATCGAGGCTCTCGGCGCGGTGCCACAGACGTCCAGCCATTACGTGGCGGCGCAGGTCGCGGCGGTGCGGATTCACCTCACCCACACGGGCCAGTCTCTGGTCAGTGCTGGTGACCTGCGCGAAGCAGCCGGCCGGCTGGACCGTCTCACGCTGGACGCTGCCCGGCGGCAGCACCTCACCGCGGAGATCCTGGTGGCCGCGGTCGGCACCGTGGCAGCGGGGCAGGCAGTGGGTGATGGCCCGCTGCTCGGCTGCGAGCCCTCCGAGCCCGCGCTGCGCTCGGGGCTGGAGCAAAGCTACCGGGCGCTGGCCAGGCTGGCGCCGGACCAGGCACAGCGCATCGAACTTGTCGACAAGGCCAACGAGGTCCGTCCAAGGACCTGGCTGTGACGGCGGGCAGCGCCGCACCGCAGTCGGTGGTGTGTTTCGCCTGCGGCGAGCCGACCGGGGTGGCGGACAGTTTCTGTGAGGCCTGCGGAACCGAACTGACTCCGCTCACGGTCAGCGATGGCAAAAGCAGCGGGCCCGCGGCCTGCGAATCCTGCCCCTCATCGAGCATCAGCGCGGACGGCTACTGCGAGTCCTGTGGCGGCAAGGTGCGGTCGGGCCGTGATCACGAAGAGGCAGACCTGCGGCTGGTGGCTGGCGTGACCGACCGCGGCCTGCGTCATCACCGCAACGAGGACGCCATGGCGCTCGCCACCGCGCAGACGGAGTCCGGCCCGGCCGTGGTGGCGGTGGTGTGCGACGGGGTCTCTTCCTCCACCCATCCCGATGAGGCCTCGCTTGCGGCGGTGCGGGCGGCGGCACGCGTTCTGCTGACGGCGGTGCGTACGGGTGAGGACCCGCTGACGGCGTCGCCCGAGGCGGTCCGGGCCGCGGCGGAGGCGGTGGCCGGAGTGCCCGCCGGGCCGGCCGGCGATCCGCCGGCGGCCACCTTCGTGTCCGCGGTACTGACCGGCGAGGCCGCCACCATCTGCTGGCTGGGTGACAGCCGCGCCTACTGGCTGGCCGCCGGTCCTGGCCCGGCCGCCCAGCAGCTCACCCGGGACGACTCCGTCGCCGGGGAGATGGTCGCGGCCGGGCTGCTTTCGGAGGCCGGCGCGCTGGCCTCAGCCCAGGCCCATGTGGTGACCCAGTGGATCGGCGCGGACAACAGCGATCCGGAGCCACACGTCGTGCGGTTCGGGCCGCCAGGTCCGGGCGCCCTCCTGCTCTGCTCGGATGGGCTGTGGAATTACCAGCCCGAGGCGGCGAAGCTGGCGGACATGGCGCTGCCCGGCGCATTGACCGACCCGCTGGGCGCCGCCCGGGCAATGGTGGGCTTCGCGGTCGACGCCGGCGGCGTGGACAACGTGACCGTGGTTCTGGCGCCATTTCCTCCTGCCCAGACCGCTCCTGCCGGACCGCCGCCCGGGCCCGCAGGCCGCACCTGATCCGATGCCGAGGAGAACTCATCGATGAGCCAGCCCGACTTCACGGTGGACATCTACCAGAACGAATACCTGCCGGAAGGCGGCCAGGATGTCAATGCCGTCGTCACGGTGACCACGGCGGGCACGGTGTCGCAGGCCCCCACCGCGGGAACGGACAGTGCCGAGATCATCATCATCGACTGCTCCGGGTCGATGGGCGCCCCCCGGACCAAGATCGCCGAGGCCCGCGCGGCTACCGCGGCGGCCGTGGACGTGATCCGCGACGGCGTCGCCTTCGCCGTGATCGCGGGCACCCACCTCGCCACTCCCATCTACCCGCCCGATGGCAGCCTGGCAGTCGCTGGGCCGCAAACCAGGGAGCAGGCGAAACGAGCCGTTGCTGGCCTGCAGCCCAGCGGCGGCACCGCGATCGGCCAGTGGCTGCGCCTGGCGTACCAGATGTTCTCCTCGCACCCGGCTCAGCTGCGCCATGCCATCCTGCTGACCGACGGCAAGGATGAGCACGAGACCGCCGAGGATCTGGATTCCGCGCTCCGCCTGTGCGAGGGGGCCTTCAGCTGCGACTGCCGCGGCGTCGGCACCGACTGGGTGGTGTCAGAACTCCGCCGGGTCTCCACCGCGCTGCTCGGCAGTGTCGACATCGTGCCCGACCCGGCCGGGCTCGCAGCCGATTTCTCGGCCATGATGACCGCCGCGATGGGCAAGCAGGTCGCCGACGTGGCGTTGCGGGTCTGGACGCCGCAGCATGCGTCCATCCAGTTCGTCAAGCAGGTGGCACCGGCGGTCGAGGATCTGACCGGCCGCCGCACCCAGTCGGGCCCGCAGGCGGCCGACTACCCGACCGGCGCCTGGGGAACCGGGGAGAGCCGTGACTACCATCTGTGCGTGCGGGTCACCCCGGGCGCGGTGGGGCAGGAGATGCTGGCGGCCCGGGTGAGCCTGGTCACCGCCGCCCCGTCCGGGCCGGAGGTACTGGCCCAGGGGCTGGTGCGCGCGATCTGGACCGATGATGAGGCACTGTCCACCCGGATCAACAAGCACGTCGCGCACTACACCGGCCAGGCCGAGCTGGCGCAGGTCATTCAGGAGGGGCTGGAGGCCCGCAAGCAGGGCGATGAGGAGACCGCGACGGCCAAGCTGGGCCGGGCGGTTGCCCTGGCCCAGCAGTCCGGCAACGAGGACACGGCCAAGCTGCTGGCCAAGGTGGTCGATGTCGTGGACGCGGCGACCGGGACGGTCCAGCTGAAGAAGAAGGTGGAGGAGGCCGACGAGATGGCGCTCGACACCAGGTCGACCAAGACGGTCAGAACCAGGAAGTAGCTGGCGCGCCAGCAGCGGATACTGTCAGCAGGCACAGAGGAGGCGGGGACACAGATGCCGACCTGCCCAGCCGGTCATGATTCGGCGAGCAGCGATTTCTGCGATGTCTGCGGAATGCGGATCGGCGGGTCCGCCAGTTCCCCGGCGGCGGCCCCGGCCGCCCCGGCAGCGGGGGCGGCGCCGGGGAAGCCGCAGCCTGTGGCGCCGCCGGCGGGGGCGTCTGCGGCGGGGGAGCCGGCCGTGCCCTGCCCGCGCTGCGGGGCTGCCAGTTCCGGCCGCTTCTGTGAGTCCTGTGGATTCGACTTCGAGACAGGCAAGGCACCGGAATCCCCGCTCCCGGTGGCGGCGGCAGTGGGCGACAGTGCCGTACCGCCCGGCACACCCCCGGCCGCGGCCGGCGGTCCCGCACCAGAACCCGGCCCGGGATCAGCGCCCGGTCCGTCACAGGTCCCCGCGGCCGGCCCGGCACCAGGTGGCCCGGCGGGGTGGACGGCGGTCGTGGCCAGCGATCACGCATACTACGACTCCGTGATCGCTGCCGGGGGCCCCGATGCGGCGTCCATCCAGTTTCCGGTGTACTGCCCGGAGCGACGGTTCCAGCTCACTGGGCAGGAGATGCGCATCGGGCGGCACAGCGCGTCGCGTGGCCTGGAGCCCGAGATCGACCTGACCGGCCCGCCCACTGATCCTGGTATCTCCCGGCTGCACGCGGTCCTGATCGCTCAGCCGGACGGAAGCTGGGCGATCCTCGATCCTGGCTCAGAGAACGGCACGTCGGTCAACGGCAGCGAGGTGACCACGGGGGTTCCGGTGCCATTGCATGACGGGGACCAGATTCACCTCGGGGCGTGGACGGTGATCACCGTCCACGCCGGCTAGCAGGCCCGCTTCCGGTCCCTGCCAGCCGGCGCCGAACGAGAGCCCGCCCGCGGATCACACCGAATCGGTGGGACCGCTCCCGGGAGGACCGCCCCCGTACGGGCAGGTAAAGAGTGTTGAGGGACCAGCATGCTGTCAGATGCCACATCTTGCAAGAACGACACCCAGGCCATCTCTAACCTCAGCTTCCACGCGGAGGCCCGGGCGCGAGGCCGACGTAGGCCAGGACAAGGGCCGCAGGCCCACGCCGGGCGATAGCGCACCGCAGGATGGTCAGCCGGGTCCGGTGGCCAGTTACGGACCAGAGCCGGGGACCGCTCAGTGCATCGGCGTCAGCACCTTGCTGATCACATAGACGGTGGCATTGGCGGTCTGGATGTTGCCGCAGATCACGTCGGCGTTGTTCACCTCATACACCGAGCCCATCTTCGACCCTTTCAGCGAGCCGCCCTCCAGTGTCTTCAATGTCATCCCGCTGGCCAGTTCCGCTGGGGTGACCCGGCCGCTGACCACGTGATACCTGAGAATCTTGGCAAGCTCGGGCGTGCTGTGCATCATGCTCATCTCGGACGCGGGCAGCTTGCTGAACGCACTGTCAGCCGGGGCGAAAACGGTGACAGCATGCATGGAGTTGAGCTCGCCGGTCAGGCCTGCCGTCTTGACGTCAGCGGCGAACGTGGTCAGCAACGGGTTGTGGCTGGCCGCGGTGACCACCGGGTCCATGCTCATTCCGTGGAAACTGCCCATGCCCGTGGCGGGCACCATCCCGCAGCCCGGCCCAACCGCCGCCGAGTGGGTCATCGCGCCTGCGTGCGAGGCCATGGGATGGTGAGTGGCAGCGTTCCCCGACGCCGCGGGCTGTGCGGATGAAGCGCCGGAACTGCCGCACCCGGCGGCGGCCAGCATCAGGACAGCGATCATGCCTGCGGTGAAGGCGCCTGCCCGGTACGGCCTGGTGTGAGCATCGGTGGGCATCTGTTCTCCTCTCCGGTGGGATCGGCAGCCGCTGATGGCTGCCGGAGGCCGGCTCCTGGCTGCCCGCGCCATGAGGTGACGCGCGCCCGGGTGAGCCTTCCTATCCCGCATTCGGCGCCAGTGGACGTCTTCATTGCCCGGACAGGTCACGTCGTGGGGCCTGCGGGCACCCGTCCTCAGGTGTCCCGGATGGTTCTGGCCTGCGGGCGGCCAAGACATGATCCGGGCCGGCGACGAATGACGAACATGGGGACAGGACCCGGCCGCTCGCTGCGGTCGCACGGCGCCGGCAGCGGGGACGTGCCCGGAGCCGACCTGGCAGGTCTGCTGGCACAGGTGGCCAGGGGAGACCGGGCTGCATTTGAGGTGGTCTACGATCTCGTCGCCGCGCCCGTGTATGGCACTGTCCGCAGCGTGGTACGCGATCCGTCACTGTCCGAGGAGGTCACCCAGGAGGTCCTCCTTGAGGTCTGGCGCGCCGCGCCGCGGTTCGATGCCTGCAAAGGCAGCCCCATGGCGTGGGTGACCACCATCGCGCACCGCCGCGCTGTCGACCGGGTCAGGTCGGAGCAGAGATCAGCAGAACGCCAGCGGCGGGCCGCAGCGCCGCTCATCGCCTACGACGACGTCACCGAAACCGTCGAGGGCAATCTCGACCGCGAGCGGGTCCGGCGCTGCCTGGGATCGCTCACCGAACTGCAGCGCGAGGCCATCACCCTGGCCTACTACGGCGGCTATACCTACCGGGAGGTCGCAGGACTGCTCGGAGTGGCGGCCGGGACGGTGAGCACCCGGATGCGCGATGGGCTGATCCGGCTCCGGGACTGCCTCGGGGTGGAGCGATGAGGCCCAGCCGGCCGCAGCCGCACACCATCGCGGGCGCTTACGCGATGGATGCCCTGGACGAGCGGGACCGGGCCCGGTTTGAGCGGCATTTGGCCCGGTGCCAGGAGTGCGGCCAGGAAATCATCGGGCTGCGCGAGGCCACCGCACGCCTGGCCGCCGCGGCGGCCAGGCGGCCGGCGGCCGCGGTGAAGGAGCGGCTGCTGGCGGAAACGGCTTGCACCCGGCAATTGCCGCCGGTCACCACCACGGCAGATGGGCACCCCGCGCGGCATGGCGTGACCGGGCCGGCCGGCTCCCGTGGCCGGCCGGACCGCCGCTGGCTGCGGGAGCCCCGGCTGGTCCCCGCACTGGCGCTGGCTGGCATCTTCTTCATCGCGATCGCAGCCGTCTGGCTGACGGGAAACGCGCGCGAGTCCCCACTGGCCCGGGAAGCGCCGCACAGCCAGGCGATCGCCGCCGTCCTGACCGCGCCCGATGCAACCGTGATCAGCGCACTGGTGAGGACCGGCGGCACCGCCACCGTCGTGATGTCCCCCCGGGAGCGCATGCTCGTCTTCGCCGCGGACGGGCTGCGAGCGCTGCCGGCATCCCGCTGCTACGAACTGTGGCTGCTCAGCCGGGGCAGCGACCGGCCTGCGGGGCTGCTTCCCATGCCCAGGCATGGCATGACCGGTCCGGTTACCGCGCCTGGAGTGGAACCCGGGGACCGGCTCGGCCTCACCGTCGAGCCGGTCACCGGGTCCCGGCACCCGACTTCGGTAATGATCATGATAATCACGCTCTAGCCGCGGGCAGGAAAGGAAGCCCGTCATGGCACTGCACCATGACGGGTTCCGGTCCCGGCTGTGTCCGGAAATGCCGGAATGGCTGCCGGTGCACCGGCAGCGCGGCCTGGGTGTCATGCACTACGCTCGCCCAGTCAGTCCAGATTCGGCCCGCCCCGAGGACCGTGCAATGACACCACGCCTGGCCAGGTTTGCCGCGGCGGCCAGCCTCGCCGCCTCCTGTGCACTCGCCACCGTCCCGGCGCAGGCCGCCGCCACCGCGCCCGCCTCCGCCACCGCGCCCATGAAGGCTCCGCCGACCGTAGGGAACTTCTACGTGTCGGCCCCGCACACCCCGCGTACGGCAAAGATCGGCGCCAGGCCGCTCAGCTTCACCATTCACCTCCGGCAGGACTCCCGCTACCACGTGGCGATCAGCGTCTACCTGGGGTGGTGGGCGTGGACGACGCCAGGGCTCCAGCAAACCCGGGGAGTCACGGTCCGCTGGCTCAACCCGGAGAACGGCCAGTGGGAGAAGCCCTGCAGCGTCGACCACAGCGGAGACTTCTATCTCGGCCCGACGGATCTCGGCCTGGTCCTGGCGAAGAACCAGGTCGTGCAGATCCCGGTGCGGATGTGGTTCGGCCCGCACGCCAAGCAGGGTACCTACCACCTCACTCCCGGCGTCGCCTGGTGGGAGGTCTTCAACTCCTCCGGGCAGAGCTTCCCCGCAGTGCTTGGCGAGGTGCCGGCGGACGGGAACACCTACCTCGTCCACGTCAGGCGCTAGCGGTCGTTCTGCGTCCAGCCCGCCCGCGGCGGTGTTTCCACCCGGGAGACCACCATGACCGACCCCAGCTACGACGCCAGCGTGGTGCAGGCCCTGCTTGACGATCACGCGATCAGCGTGACCGGCGAAGGACTGACGCTTCACCTGGTCCGTGGCCACCGGCAAGCCCCGGCGAACCACTGACCGGCTGACGCGAGGAAGTTCCCGGCCGCCGCCGTTCAACGCATGGCCTGCCACCACGCGAGCAGGGTCGCGGCGAATCCCTTCCGCCGGGGGCGTTCACTGGCGATGGCCGGAGCGATGGGCTCAAGAACGGCTTCTTGCCGCTTGAGGAGCGCCGAAGGGTCGGCGCCTGCCCGGTCGAGCAGGGCGAACTTGACCAGCAACAGGGAGCGCACTTCGCGGACGTGCTCCACGGGGGTGTCCAGCCAGTCCGCCGCCGCCTTCCGCCCCGCCGGGATTGCTGAATAGTCAGAGGGTTCGCTGCGGCCCGCGGCCATGCTCGACGACTTGCGGTGTCACCAGCCCGGTCGAGCTCGACGCCAGCGGTGTGCGCCTGGTGGCCTCTATCACCGTGGCGGCGTCCGAGATCCCGGGCTGACCGAGGGCAGCCAGGTCATCGCAGTGATCAAGGTGCCCGAAGTGATCCTCGCCACCGGCAGCTGACCTCAACCGGCGGAAGAACCAGGCAGGCGGGCGGCTGACGGAGGTCGCGGCCCTGGAAGTCGGCGTGAGCCCGAGGACCCATCGGCTGGCTCTGCACGCGATCGGCGCGATTCGCGCCTGGTCCGAGCCCGAACCGGGATCAGTTGCGGCGTTGACGGGGATCGGGCGCAGGAGCAGGCTGGACACCGGCTGCGGAGCGGAAGGTGGGATGGCGGCACGGGCAAGGACGCGGTGCTGCCAGCCGGGGGCGGAGCCGTGGCGCTGGCAGGCTGGAGGGACAGTGTCAACAAATGGCCTGCAACGAAGTCAGGCGCGGGATATGGGTATCGGCCACACGCGAATGCCCGACCGTGTCTTGACGTGGTGGCGGCGGGCGCTGGGCTGGTGCCGTAGTTACTGGGTTGACATTGCCTGGGCGGGGTTTGTCGGGCTGAATCTGGCGGCGATGCGGCTGCTGCCGTCCTGGCAGACCATTCCATTCCTGGCTATCTGGGTGAGCCTGACCGCGATCTACGGCTTCCGGCTGTGGCGGCTGCAGCCGACGATCTTGACCTGGGCCGCGGTGACGCTGGCCACCGGCGGCATCATCGGCGTGCAGGTCCTGCGCGGCCAGCAAGAAGCCGACTACCTGGTGGAAGTCCCGCTGATCGCGCTGATGTTCCTGGTGATGGTCTGGCATGGCCGCAGGCGGCTGGCCGCGACGGAGGAACGGGTGGCGGCGCTGGAAGAAGTGCAGCGGGTTTCGCAGGAGAACCTGCGCCTGCTCACGCAGCAGCACCGGTTCCTGCAGGACGCCTCGCATGAGCTTGGCACGCCGATCACCGTGGCGCTTGGGCACGCGGAACTGATCGAACGCGCGGTCACCAGTACGGTGGTCGCGCAGGATGCCCGGGTGGTGACCGAGGAACTGATGAGGCTGCGGCGGCTGGCCACCCGGATGCTGCTGCTGGCCTCCGCGGGGGGCCCGGACTTCCTGCACCTGGCACCGGTCGTGGTCGAGTCGGTGGTGGTCGACGCGTTCGACCGGTGGAGTCACACCCCACGGCGGTGGGGGCTGACCACCGAGACCGACGCGGCCGTTCACGGTGACCGCGACCGGCTGGCGCTGGCCCTCGACGCACTGCTGGAGAACGCCATCACGCACACCGGGACGGCCGACCGCATCGACATCAGCACCCGCCGCGAGGATGGGCACATCGTCCTGGCCGTGGCCGATTCGGGCCCCGGCATCCCGGCGGCCGACCTGGAGCGGATCTTCCACCGGTTCGCCCGCGCCGAGCCGCGCCAGCGCCGGGAGGCCGGGGGATTCGGCCTCGGCCTGGCCATCGTCCAGGCCATCACCGAAGCCCACCACGGCTCAGTCCGGGTCGAAAGCACACTGGGCCACGGCTCGGTGTTCGAGATGCTGCTGCCAGCAGCACCGGCATCGGCGCCCCCGAGCCCGCCAGCGCCGCGTGTGCCCGCGGCAGGCAGGTCATTAGCACTGGGCGGGGATCTCCTCACCGCGATCCCGGTGCCGGAATCGAGCAGCCGGCCGGCGGACGCAGGTAGGGCCTGACGGCTGTGGACGGCGATCAGGCCCTTGACGAGGTCGCGGTAGTTGAGCGGGAATTGTGGCACAGGTCGCCGCCTGGTTCGGGCTGGGCACGGTGATCGACGTCCGCCCACTTGCCGAAGGGCTGATGAACCGCAACTGGCGGGTGACCACGCCGACCTGCGTGGCCGCGGTCAGGCAGGTGCTGGACAGTGACGCGGACCAGGCCCGCCGCCAGCATGCACCTTCGCCCCGATGAGGGGGCCCTCGTGGGTCCTGCCGGGTGGACGCATGGCGACTTCCACGACCTCAATATGCTGTGGGACGCCGGGCAGGTCAGCGCGGTGCTGGACTGGGGCCGGCTCGGCGTTCGGCCGCTTGCAGGCGAGGTGGTCAGGTCGGCGACGATGCTATTCGGCTACGGCGACGACCGGGGCCTGGACACAAGCCGGGTCACGGCGTTCACTTGCGGCTACCGTGCGGTGGTCCCGCTCGCCGGTGAACAACTCGTGGACGCCGCACACCCCCGGCCCCTCCGCGGACGGGCCGGATCGGATGCGTGTTCTAATCGTGTCGTGGACGTGGTACGGCCTGCCTGGTGGTGCTACCGCAGCAGTGCGCGAACGGGCACGAGTGGAAACTGGGCCGGGTCATCGTGCCCTGGATGCACTGTGACTGCCCGCCGGCGCTCGCCGCACCAGGCACGGCCCGTCTGGGCATCGCGTGGTGCACTACAACGCGGCGCCGGGCTGCCGGTCCACCTGGTACCTGCCGCGGCAGGAGCCAGCGGGATGAGCCCGGGTCAACGGCGGAACCGGGCGGCCAGGCCAGCGCCATGGGTGGCATGCGCTGGGGTTTCCGTGACGTTCGTTGCTTAACTGGCCGACCAACGTCCCTAATACGCCTCCGGCCGTAGTGCGCACAGTGGATGTGGGCCCTGGGGGCGGGGCGCAGCCTGCTGTTCAGGGCTGGACGGGGCCGGGCGCAGCCCAAAGACCCGGCTGGATGCCAGGCACGCGGGGGCCGTGCACCAGCCGCGCCAGCACCAGACCCTCGGGTGACCGTAAGGGGGTCGGCAATGCACAGACAGATCAGGCGCGTGTTGGCCGCCGGGGGGGCGGCGCTCAGCGCGCTGGGGATAGCGGTGGCCAGCGTTGCCTGCGGAGGGACCACCACAGCCCCGCAGGCGCCGCAGCCGTCCGGCCCGCCCGGGGCGCAGCTGTGGATCCAGCGCTACAAACTCCCTCCCCGCGGCGGCCCTGGTTACGCCCAGGTCGTGGCGGTGAGCCCGCGCGGGGACAAGGTGTACATGACCGGGGAGGGGGCCACGGTGGCCTACAGCGCCGCCACCGGTGCCCGGCTGTGGGCCAGCCATGGCGGTGCGTCCGTGGCGGTGAGCCCCGACGGGGCCAAGGTGTTCGTGACCGGGGGAACGAGCAACCCAGGCCAGCGGGGGCCGCAGGGGACCGATTACGCCACGGCCGCCTACAACGCCGCCACCGG
>DPMS01000322.1 GCA_003541285.1 Actinomycetota bacterium | reverse complement strand
CATGGTCGAACTGTTCTACCTGTTCAGCTGCCGATCGCTGACCCGCCCCATGTGGCGGGCCGGGGTCTTCAGCAACCGCTGGATCCTCGTTGGGATCACCATCCAGATGGCCGGGCAGCTAGCGATCACCTACCTGCCGGCCATGACCCACCTGTTCCAGACCGCCCCCATCACCCCCGCGGCCTGGCTGCGGATCCTCGGCCTCGCGCTCGCCGCCTCCCTGGTCGTGGCCATCGACAAACGCCTCACCCGCAAACTCATGTGACCTGGGAACGACGCGGACGAGCAGCAGGCGGAGCCGAGAACCGCTGATCATAAACCCGGGCAGGTGAACGGGCACCTGGCCGCAACCATCCAGGTGGGATGGAAGTGACCAGACAGGCCGGCATCCCCCACGTGGGCTAGCCGGCCCGCGCCGCGTTCACGCGCCTTTCCTGCTCATCCAGGAAGGTGGCCGTCAGCGTGCGGATCAGACTCGATGTCGCGAGCGTGCTTGATCGCGGCTCGTCATGAGGCGGATAGCGGCGACTACAGGACGTGACGTTGAAGGCGGGCGATTCTCGAAGTGATGCAGCACCGGACCGCCGGGTCAGGGGCGTCTGACAGTAAGCGTGGGCGGTCGGACGGTGGTCGCCAGGATCGTCCTCGACCAGCGCCCTGACCGTGGCAATTGCCTCACTTTGCGTATCTACTCCGCCAATTGGAAAGGCCACGTTTCACCGAACGGGGAGAGCCAGCCTGCGGACGACGGAGGGGTGATTGGCTGGCGTATGGCAACTGTTGTTCCCTACAATACTTGACCATGGGAAGATCATCAAAGACGTACCGGCTTCTGCCAGAGCTGGAGCCGGATACGGTGGGGGTCCTGCAGGCGGCCACGCGCGTGCTGGCCGGCGTCGCGCTGCGGAGCCTGGATGTGCTTGACGGCGCGGTGACCTTGCCGCAGTTCCGGATGCTCGCGGTCCTGTCCGGCCTCGGCCGGGCCCGGTGCGTGCGCGTGGCCCGGGCGCTCGGGCTGGAGGCCTCGACAGTGACCCGGCTCGCCGGCCGGCTGGTCGCCGCCGGCCATGTAACCAGCGGCAGCGAGCCGGGCCACCGCGGCGTGGTGACGCTCGGGCTCACCGCCTCCGGCCAGCATCTGGTCAGCCAGGTTGCGGCCTGGCGGCAGCAAGAACTGGGGCGGATCATCCAGCAGCTCCCGCCAGCCGGGCGCATGCAGGTGACCACCGCATTGCGCCAGCTGGTGGAAGCTGCAGGAGAGGGATACGGGACGATCTCCCGCAGCCTGGTCCCGGTGTGACCGGAACCGGGTGGCTGGCGTTCGGCGTCCCCCGGGTCCGCGCGTCTGTCTGGCGCACGTTGCGGACGGCGGTCACTGTCCGGGTCCCTGGCCGCGAGGTGCGCGAGGATACCGCGATGAGCACCGGCGCCCAGTGCCTGCCGGAGGCAGCCGAGCAACTAGCCATCGAATGCTCGTCCCATGGCATGCTTGCGGCCGGCCGCGTACGCGGCCTGGCTGTCACCGCGGACCTCGCGGCCACCGTGGCGCATCTGCGCCAGCTGATCCATGCGGCCGCGCAACCAGTCGCCGCTGACGGCTCGCATCCCGCGTGGCGGGAATATGAACCGGCCACTGGCGCCGCCCTGTCACCGGTACCTGGCGGCAGGCACCGAAGCAGGCGATCCCGCGACGACGCCGTTGAGCGCCCGCCCAGTCCTGTAGCGGCCAGAGCACCTGCTGTGCCCAGCCCTGCGGCATCGCAGCCAGCAGCCAAAGCCAGGCGCGTAACCGGGGCACTGGGAAGGAGAGCGCAACGCAACAGGCCCGGACGGCACGCTGACCAGGTGGTGACCGTGCTCTATGACACGCACTACCGTGCCCTTACTCAGATCGCCGCACTACTGGTGAACGACGTTGCGGTGGCAGAAGAAGTAGTCCAGGCCGCATTCATCGCCATGCACGGGGCACGGCGGCGACTGCGGGATAGTGATGAGGCCCTGTCCTACTTGCGGCAGGCAGTGGTCCGCCGAGCACGCTCCCGCCGCGCAGCCCACCCAGATCTACCCGGCCGACGGGCAAGCCCACAACAGGTCGAACGGCCAGCCGTCCTCCCTGCAGAAGCCTTCCTCGTGGCAGCCCTTCGCGCCCTTCCAGGCCTGCAGCGCGAAGCACTGGTCCTCCGGTACTACGCGGACTTGCCCGATACGCAGATCGCCTTTGTCATGGGGATACGCACACGCTTGGTAAACAACCACGTCGAACGCGGCAAGGCCCGCCTCCAGGCTGCCCTGGAGCGACGCCATACTGTCGTCGTCCATCAGCCAGCTGCGGCCGCAGTTCCAGAGGGTAGCTACAGCGGTCGCGGTGGATGAGACGGCCCCATGGCTGCGGGACGCGCTCACCCCAGAGCAGGTCGTTTCGTGGATCGCTAGCCACGAGGTTCAGACGGCCGCCCGCTTGAAGCGAAGACCAGTGCCGGTGTGCTGTCAGGCGCATGGGCCGCTCCGTGATACGCAGCGCGACGGTCGGGTGACTATCAAACGATCTTGGCTTTGACTGTCAGAGCCTACGATCATGGCTCTGCCCCGGCCCGCTCGATGCGAATTTGGTGCCCTTCTGCGACAAATAGCTGACCTTGGCCCCGGATGAAGGCCCTGCTCGCAGTTCGGGAGAAGGCCGGAGGTGAGCCTCCTCGGCTGGGGCGGCGGTGCCCCACCGGAATGGTGACTGAGCGGAAATTGCAGTGCCATGATGCCGGATCTGCTGCGGTTGGGTGGCTTGGCTGCCCAAAACGAACGACCACATCATGCCGTCCAAAGTCATCCGTACGCATGGGACCACTCGCCGGCGCTGAGCGGTACCGGTGCGCTCGCGCGCTGCCTGTACCTGGGGCCGATGAAGTCGATGACCGACCGCTGCACCGGCGAAGCGGCAGGCACCTGGGTCACGAGCATGACGCTAACCGCTCGCGGCCCCCTGACCGCTAATGCCGCGGGCAGGTTCGCGATGGCCGGGCGGGTTGTCAGGACTCCCGCCTGCGGTCGGGATGGCGCAGGCGGGGGAAAAGGCGCGGCACGCGTGCTTGGAAGTCGCGGTAGGTGTCTCCGTATTCGCGGATGAGCGATTCCTCCTCGACTCTGCCCGCCCTTCATGACCGGCAGGTGCTCGCGCACAGCCGCCGAGGTGGGATCTGGGCTGGCCGAGGGTAGGCGCCTGGCTGGGCAGGCCCGGCCAGGGCCGAGCAAGCCTTGCTAAATACAATAATTGTCTGCAACAACATTGACAACCTGGGAAGCGCGTCAACCTGCGCCCGAAGCGGACGATGGCGGAGGTGTTGCAGGCGACTACCAGGATGCTCGCGGGGTGATACCGGGGGGAGTCACCAGCGGCATCCCAGCGATCTTCGCGCATCCGGGAACCTCGGGGATGCCGAGGGCGGCCAGGGTGATGCCGGCGATCACCTTCACGGGTACCCGGGATTGTTCAGCCGGCGGCACCCCGCGCATCACGGGCACCGCCGCACATGTCTCGGGCGAGGGTTCGCTGGTCTGTCGGCCCCGCCCCTGAAGGCACTGGCTCCCCGATCGGGCTAGGTGCCGACAGAGACGTGCCGTGCGGAATGCTCAGACTGGTCTGGAGGCACGCCCTTGGCCGATTGGTCCCGGGTGGCGAGGTAAGCGCGTTCAACGCGTGCCTGGGATCTCTCCATCGGGAATGGCCGCCTATGCGAGAGCCAGTATGCACCTACTGCACAGGCAAGAAGCAGCACAGCTACAGGAATAGCTGACCAGAGAACAGCGTCCCAGAACAGGTCCACTATGGCATGCCTCCTTGTGTGGACCGGCAATGCCCGCCGGTTCCGTCCCGCTCCACGCTCGCGGCAGCCGCCCGGTGTGCGGCGCTCTGGGCTGTGGGCCCGGGATCTCGTCGTGAAAACAAGGCTTGGTATGAGCAAGGCTTGGTATGAGCAAGCCTTGCTCTAGACAATAGTTGTTAATAACAATGTTGGCAACCACGTATACGCTCCTGGCCGGGCCTGAGGCAGCGGGGCCTGCTCCCCGATGCCAGCCAGGCGTGCAGGTTCAAGGCACCGCCCGCCCTGGCTGGCCTGCTCAGGTCGGCCAGGGCGACAACGTCGGTGCAGACGCGCGCTGCTCAGCGGTTTCCAGCGGGCGGCCCACGCAGTTCCCGAACGGTAAGGGCTCGCAGATGATTAACA
>DPMS01000579.1 GCA_003541285.1 Actinomycetota bacterium | reverse complement strand
AGCAGCAGTTCCCCAGCTCAGGCCCAGGCCGTATGAGTTGTTGGCATCTGGCTCATTACGCAGGTCGGCGCCGACGACGTTGGGCTGGGCGCCGAAGAGGCCGATCACGCGGATCCAATCATCCTTCCAAAGGTCGTCACGGGTTTTCCAGTTAGAGGGCGGCCCGGATGTTCCGAAGAGGTCATCCCACAGCAGGCCGCCCCACCAGACGCCATTCTCAGCCCCCGGTGCCCACTGAGCATCTGTCGTGTGGTTGTCCAGCACCACCATCACGTCGGCCTGCCCCAGTGCGCTGACCACGGTCTGGAGGATGCCGAGGGCGTCGTCGCTCATCAGCTGAGGGTTGGCCCGCAAAAAGGCAGGGTCGATACATGGCCTATCGAGAGTGTCCGGCGAACACACGGACGGGTCTTCCTCAAGCATGGCGTTCGACCATGGAAGCCGTACCGAATTGAACCCGCCATCGCCGATCTCGTGGGCGATGGCGGCAATGCTCTGGCAGTCCAGACCACCGGGGACGAAGTCTGCCTGCTCAGCTCCATACCAGTTCACGCTTACCAGCTTGACCCGTGCACCGCTGGCGTTCTCAATCCACCGGCCATCGGTATGGAGGGTGCCCGGCAGCGGCACCGGCGGACCGGCGATGGCCGACGGCCGAGCGCAGTTCGTGCCCACCGTCGCGGTGGACTTCGCCGTGCTCACGCCTGCCAGCGTGCCTGAGGAGCCGAACTGGAACTGGACTTGCATCGACACGCCGTTGCCGCTGGTGCTCCCGATGACATCTAGCTGATAACTGTAGCCCGAACGCACGGGAACGGTCACGCTTGACAGGCTCGCGAACCCGGTCGTGAACGGGATATAGAAAGACCGCGGCACGATCACGCCATGGAGGTCACTGGCGCTAACATTCCCATCGGCGCCAGCTGTGATGGTGCCCAGCAATATGGCGCCGGCCTCGGTATTGAGCAGCACGTCCACGCGCTCCCCCGGAGCAAAACACGTCCCGGAAACGTTCATGGCGCTCACCAGAGCCGAATCGACGGCCACCTGAGCGGTCACTTTGCTGCACGTGCCCAGATTGCTGATGATGTACGGCTTCGCAGGGCTGAAGTCGGTGTCGGTGACAACCGGGGCGAACCCTGAGGGATAACCGTCAAACACCTCATGGACAGAACAGCCCCAGCCACCCAGGCCGCTGTTAGTTATCCCGGCAACAACCGGGTTCGCGGGATCGACGATATTGATGTCGCTGTCGCAGCCGGTAGCGCCAGCCTCGACAGTGAAATTCCCGAAAGCAATGAGGAGAGGAACAGGGGTATTTGGGCTGGCGTTTGCATAATAGCAGCTGAGATCGGCGTAAACGCCGGTGCCGCTGCCGCTCGCCGCAGCATTTATTCCATCTGTTATCAGCTGGGTCGCCTGGACACCTGGCTGGGATTGATGATAGACCGGGTCAGTTCCGATAGCAACGATTGGCCCGGTCACCGCTGCGGCCCACGTTGACTGGTCCGCCACTGCCGGATCCAGGATCGAGGGATCTGCCCCACATGTCGGGTCGCCGAAAACGATGGCGTTATAGGAGGAAAACTGAGCCGTCGTCATGCTCGACCATGTGGCGGCATCGGCGACCGTAACCGTATAGCCAGCCGCCTCGGCCAGGGTCTGCTCGTTCTGAGGCCCACCATTGAGGGTCGGCCCGAATATCAGAATCGACTTGCCTGACGAAGCCGCACCTGCGGGCTGTGCTGTGATCGCGGCCGCCATCACAACTGTGATCGAGATGCAGCAGATGAGAACCCGGCGTGCCAGCCGGTTGCCCTGAAGATTCGCTGGCCAGATACGCTTCACCACTGGACGACTCCCTCACAGTTGCCTGACGAGATCGCCCAAAGCCACCAAAGGACCCAACTCGCCAGGCCACGATTCAAATGGAATCAATCACCAGCGGGGGTAAGAGCATTATGCACCTTGCCACGACACCTGGTCCAGCCATCAAGAAAACCAGCTCTGCGGTCGCAGCGCAACAACCTTGTGGATAATCAGCCAGCACCTCGACCGAACCCATCCTGAAGGAAGTGCATACGAGGGGAAGCCCACCTGGCCCAGACATCCTGCTATGGCGGTAGTCCTGACTCACGGAAGGGCGCGCTCACATCGGCATGTGAGCGACTCGGGGCCATGTGGGCGAGTCGGCGGTCTCCATCGTTACGGCGGCCTGCGCAAGCAGGCCACCAAGGACCTACGCTCCGTCCGGGACTTCGCCCGGAAGGAGTGGCCCTTCGGGCAGTTCGGCTGACGGGCCGCGGTGAGCCTGGCACGGTCGGCGGGTGGCTGATGACTTCTCCGGGCGGTATGGGGATCTGCTGACCGGCTCTTATGACTGCGTGGACCGGATTGTGCTGAACGCCTACTTCTCGCTGGGGCACAACCCGGGCGGGTTCCGGGTCTGGTGGCGGCGGCTGCACGGTGGCTCCGATGATGAGCTGGACAACACGCACCTGATGCGGTTCGCGGGCCGGTTCGCCCGCCGGGTCAAGGCCTGGGCGAACGCGAACGGTGTCCCGGTCATCTACTGCAAGGCCGGGGAGCGCAAGCACCTGATCGCCGGGGAGCATCTCGCCGTGCACCCGCCGTCCCGGCCGGGGGTGTTCCTGGTGCTGGCCGCGAAGGCCCCGGCGAGCGTGTGGGAGGTCCGCCGCTCGGAGTCCACCGGCGTGATCGGCAACATCGCGAAGAAGACCACCTATGTCAGCCACTACTCGTTTCACATCATGGACCCGGCCTGGGGTCATGTGACGATCAAGATGTCCGGGCACCCGCCGTTCCCGGCGCAGGTCATCCTCAACGGCCACGAGTACGTCGCGGCTGCCGCCCGGGCGGCAGGCATCGGTTTCATCAAGGAGGGCAACTGCTTTACTGGCATCGCGGATCCGCAGCGCCTGGCCCAGGTCGCAGATACCTTGTCGCAGCACGCGGCTATAGGGCGCCTGGGCCAGGTCTGCGACCGGTGGATCTATTCGGCGTGCCTGTGCTCCGGCCTGGACCTGGCCGAGCAGGCCCGCAGCGGGTTCGCCTACAGCTACTCCATCTACCAGGCCGAATACAGCCGCAACCTGCTGTTCGCCTCCGGCGCCCAGATGGAGGACCTGTTCGACCGGATCTGCGACCGGACCCGCTCCCGGCTGGACGTCCCCGCGCTGCGGACCCTGTTCGGGCTGAAGAACCGGCCCCACCAGGACCGGGCAGCCGGCCCGCCCGCGCAGGAAGCCGTGACCGGGAACTCCCAGTACGGCCTGACCTGGTTCCGGATCCGCTTCGGGCTGCTCCAGCTCAAGGCCTACACCAAGGGCGAGCACGTCCTGCGCATGGAGGCCACCGTCCACAACACCAAAGAGCTGCGCTGCCGCCGCAGCCTGGAGAACTTCCCCGAGATCATCACCCGCCTCGCCGGCATGGCCGAACGGTTCGCCACCACCCTCGACTGCGCCGACATCAGCTTCTTGCCCGACGGCATCCTCGATCAGCTCCCCCAGCCCGCCAGGCTCGGCACCACCCGCACCGGCGGCATCGACCTGAACAAACCCCGCATCCGCACCGCGCTGGCGGCGGCACTCGCGCTCGCCACCGCCCCGCACGGGTTCACCGCCGCCGAGTTCACCGCCAAGGCCCAGCTGCTGAACACCCGCGGGGACTACACCATCCGGCAGGGTGCCTATGACTTGCGGAAGCTCCGCGGCAAGGGCCTCGCTGTGCCCGGCCGCACCCGCCGCTACCACATCCCGCCCGGCGCGGCCCGCACCATCGCCGCCCTGCTCGCCCTCCGCGACCAGGTCATCGCACCGATCATCGCCGGAATCCGCAGCCCCCGCCGCGGCCGCAAGCCCGCCACCTGGACCCGCATCGACCGCGACTACGAAACCCTCCGCATCGGCATGCAGACCCTATTCAACGACCTCGGGATCACGCCCACCGCAGCTGCCGCCGCATAGACAACATTTTGTCGATCGAAGAAATGCAAGCTCCTAGCTTGATCCGATCGCTGATTGACCTAGCCTCCTGAAGGGTGCGGCCACTGGCAAGGAGGCTGGCGGTCAAGCTCCAGCGCATGCGGCGATCTCCGCTGGCCGTGTTTGCTCGTTGTTTGCTCGTCTGCCCCGGTACCACCCGTCAGCAACCGGCACTGCGCGGCACGGATCCGCGACGAAGTCCGCACAGAGCAGCACAGACCGGCATTGAGAGCACTGATCTGATACCAGGGCAGCAGGCTCTTAACCGCGGGATTCGGGGTTCGAGTCCCTGGCGGCGCACCCGTACATGGACTGTGACCTGCAGAAACGTGCATGTTTCCCCGCGCCCAGCTCGTGGCTGGTCAACTTTTCCGTCAACAAAATCAACAGGCTGCTGCTTGCTCACGGCAGGATTCCGCAACCGCAAGAGCGGTGTCGATCGCGTGGCGGGTGGCCTGGCCGTCACCAGGATCGGGGTAGGGATGGCGGTACCAGCGGACCTCGCCAGGGTGGGCGTGACCGAGCCGCCGCTGAATCTCGTGATCGGCCAAGCCTGCATCGCCGAGCAGCGAGGCATACGCGTGGCGGAGCCGGTGGAAGGTCGTACCAGACGGGATGCCCGGAGCCGACCGGACCAGGGGCCGCCAGGTGCGCTGCCGCCAGTTCGCCGGGTTGAGCACATCCCCTGCAGGCGTGGTGAACAGCAGCCCGTCAGGGCCGGGCGGGCAGGCGCGCAGATGCTCGCGCAGCGCTGCGGCCACGGTGGCCGGCAGCGGGATGACCCGGCACGAGGCACTGGTCTTGGGCGGAGCGAACAACGGCCGAGACGCCGCATCAGGACTACGGCGCTTGGTGGCCGGCCGGTAGCCAAGCTGCCGGTCGATGGTGACCTGGGCCCTGGCGCCGAGGTGGATGCGGTCTGTGGTGAGGCCGGCGGCCTCGGACCAGCGCAGCCCGCACCCGGCGGCCAGCAGCACCATCGCCCGGTAGCGGGGGTCGATCCGGCCGGCGAGGGTAAGGACCTGGGCCGGGGTCAGCGGCTCGATCGCGGGCAGGGCGACGGCGGGAAGTTCGATGCGGTGACACGGCGAGCGGGCCAGCAGCCCGTC
>DPMS01000719.1 GCA_003541285.1 Actinomycetota bacterium | reverse complement strand
ATGTGCGAAGACCGGGTCTAGTGAGGTCCTGGCCCGACCTGGCGCATCGTCGTGCGCGGGTCGGCGTGAGAGGCGGCTTCCTGCACATTGCGCAGGGGCACCCCTGCGTCAAGGGCGGCGGTGATGAACGCATGCCTGAGCGTGTGCGGCCCTACCTGCTTGCCGATCCCGGCCTTGCGGGCGACGCGGCGGACGATCCGCCCGGCGCCGTGGCGGTCCAGCCGCCTCCCGTCCGGCGCTAGGAACACCGGTCCCTCGGACCGCTCGCCGATCGCCAGGTCGATCGCGCGGGCGGTCCTGGGCGCCAGCGGGATGGTGACGATCTTCCCGCCCTTGCGGCGGATCGTCAGCACCCGGTGGCCGCGCTCCACGCCGAGCGCCTCGATGTCGGCGCCGGTGGCCTCGGACACCCGCAGCCCGTTGAGGGCCAGAAGGGATACCAGTGCGGGCTCGGCCGCCGGGCCGAGCCCGGCCGCGACCAACGGCGCCCCGACCTCGTTGCGGTCCAGCCCGGTCGCGCGCGACTCATAGTCCACGCGCGGGCGGCGGACATGGACCGCCGGGGAATGATCCAGCAGATCCTCCTCGACCGCGTACCGGTAGAACCCGGCGATCGTCGACAGGCGGCGGGTGACCGTCGCCCGTGCCCGGCCGGCGCCGCTGGCACCAACTGGCGAACTGCCGCAGATCCAGCGCGTACGCCTCCCGGGTCAGGCCGGTATACCCGGCCAGGAACCCGGCCAGCGCCTGCCGCTCCGGGCCGGAGAACACCGGCTTGACAGCGACGACCTCAGCGGAAACAGCAGATGCGGACGTGACGGACATGGGGAACCTCCCGGGGATCGGGCTGAGACCCCGGGAGGCCGGGCCCGCCAGGACCCCAGCGCTTACAAACCCGAACGTAAGCCGACACTGGCAGTCACGCCAGGTAGCCAACGACGTAGGTTCTGTCATCCCGTAGCGCCGATTACGGACGGCTTGCCGTTGGATGCCTGGTGACCTGTCAGCGCCCGGTCTTCCCGGTTATGCGCGGCGGCGACCGCGAAGAGTCCAAGCCCCAGGGTCATGGCCGCGGCCAGGCCGTACGGGCCTGCCAGGCACGCCATCGCGATGGTTACCAGCCCGCCGCCGTGGCCGATGTCAGGCCTGGCCAGTGTTGATGGTGGTGGGTGCCTGGTAGATAGCCAGGAGGGTGTCGACGAGATTGCTGTGAAGTCCCGGAGCGGACAGTGCGCTGCTACCCGCCGATCCGGGGTACGGGCGTCGTCGTTCAGGGGACGCCTGTTCGGGGGACGCTCCGAACTCGATCAGCCGCCGTGAGATCTCAATCAAGGCGCTCTGACCAGGGATTATGGACGGTTACACCATCGGCGCCGGGGTCGGCGACGTACCGCTGAGGATCGAGGTGTTCTACAGCCGCGACGATCGAACCAAGCGTTCCGATCACACCGTGGCGAACCCGGTACTCCGACGGCGCGGACCTGTCTCCCGAATCGGGACGATGGGCGGGGAACCAAGCTGATCCATGCCACAACCATCGCGCGGCAAAGACGCTGCAAGACATGCAAACGGGCGTGGGAGCTGATGGGACTACTTCCGAAGCCGAAGCAGTGCGGCGTGGTCGGCGAACTGGTGGCGTTACCGCCGGCGCCGGATGTGACGTCGCTGAGGCTGCCGGACGGCCGAGGTCAGCCGCGATCGGCGACAGCAGTGTCGAACGCCGCGAGACGGCCCAGGTCGAGACCGGCACCGAGGGACTCGAACGCGCTCCGCGCGGCCTGCAGCCCGCCCTGAGCGCGGCTCCGTTCGCCTCGTGCATGGAGGGCGCGGGCGAGCAACATTCGGGCGCGGGCGCGTTCATACGGTGCATTGGCATCGCGCCAGAGATCCGCGCTCCGGCTAAGGCACTCGACCGCACCGGCGGCGTCACCGTCCGCGAGTAGCACCGCGCCCTGCGCGGTGTCCGCCGCGGCGCGGATCGCCGGGCTCGCGAACACGTCCGCAAGGCCGGCGAGCTCGCTGACGGCCGATCGCGCCGTGGCGAGGTCGTCGCCGCCGAGTGCGATCCCGGTCCACAGGAGCGCGTCGGCGAGCGCGTCGAGGTCGTCGCCGCACAAGGCGCCGTCGCGGTCAGCCGCCGACAGGCACTCGAGAGCGTCCTGCCAGCGCCTTTCCGCGGCCGCGGCGCGACCCCGGGCAGCCGCTTGTTCGCCGGATACGCCCGGAGCAGGTCGTGCAGGCACCGCGGCCGGGATGCGGGCGGCTTCAAGTGGCGACCAGTCCAGGTCGGGTCGTTGCTCGAGGATCGCCTGCTCCAGGCGGGCGACCGTCGGGTTGGGTTCGATCCCCAATTGCTCGACGAGCGTGTCGCGCAGCCGGCGGTAGGCACGCAGGGCGTCGGCCTGCCGGCCATCGCGATACAAAGCGACCATGAACTGGCCCGCCAGGCGCTCCCGGAACGGGTGCTCACTCACCAACTGGGCCAGCTCACCCACGACGGCATGGTGCTCGCCGAGCGACAGATCCGCGCCGATGCGGTCCTCCAATGCCGCGAACCGGAGTTCGGTCAGCCGGCTGATGTCGGCTTGCGTGAACGGTTCGTAAGTGAAGTCCGAGAGTGCCTCACCCCGCCACAGCGCGAGAGCCGCCCGCAACGTGCGGGCCGCGTCGGCCGGCGCCGTGGCCAACTCGCGCCGCCCCTGCTCGGCGAGGCGCTCGAAACGCACCGCGTCGATCGCGCCGGGTTCGATGACGAGCATGTAACCGGGCTGACGCGTGACGAGCACCTGTCCGGCCTTGCGCCGAGCACGATCGGGCTCAAGGCCGGTGCGAAGGTGCGCCACGTACGTCTGGAGCGTGTTAGCCGCGGACTCCGGCGGCTGAGCACCCCAGAGCACCTCAAAGAGGCGGTCGGCCGACACCACCTCATTGGCGCGGACAACGAGGGCCGCCAGCAGCAGGCGTGCCTTCGCGCTCGGGAACTCGACGGGCCGGCCATCGACGACGATCTCGAGGGGCCCGAGCACCCGGATCTCCACACCCGACCTTAACCCATTCCTCGCGCTCCAGTACGGCTCCAGTGATCTTCAAGTCCCGCGAAGAGGATCAGGACAGACGCAACGGGTCGACAGTGGAGGAACCGATGGCAGTGATGACGAAACCCGCCCAGCGGGCCACGGCGGAACCGATGGCAGTGATGACGAAATCCGCCCAGCGGGTCACGGCGCAGGACGCGGCGGCGCTGGTCCGCTCCGGCGACTGGCTGGACTACGGCGCCGTGCTGGCCCAGCCCGACGCGTTCGACCGGGCGCTGGCCCAGCGTGCGGGTGAGCTGCGCAACGTCAACATCCGCGGGTGCCTGAGTCTTCGACCGCGCGCTGTGCTCGAAGCAGATCCGGAACGTGAACACTTCAACTTCTTCAACTGGCACCTCGGCGGCTACGACCGCAAGCTGAGTGACGCCGGTCGGCAGAACTACATCCCGTGCAACCTCGGCGAGATACCCGACTACTACCGGCGCTTCATCGACCCGCCCGACATCATGGTGGTCAAGACGTGCCCGGTCGACGCGAACCGGTTCTTCAACTTCGGCCCGGCAAACCTCTGGCACGGCGCCGTCGCGTCCCGCGCCAAGATCGTGATCGTCGAGACCGACCCGGCGGTTCCCTACGTGCACGGGATCGAGAACGGCTTGCACGTGAGCCAGGTCGACTTTGTCGTCGAGGGGGGCGGCCAGCCTCTGCCGGAGCTCCCGAGCCCGCGGAACTTGGCATGCCAACGATCTGCCTGGTCCAGGTGCGTTAGCTGCGGCACGCGCTCCCGCACAATTTGGGCCAGCGTCCAGGACCGCTCAAGGTCTGCGAGCGGTCCCGCGGACCGCTGTCCTACATGTCGTGACTAGGAGCTACAGTTCCGGGTTGCCGAACTTGGCCGCGCATTCGCCAGAAGATGGTTAAGCCAATGCGACCGAAAATGCCGTTCTGCGCGCCTCCAATGGATCGGATCGAACGGCCTGTTCCAGCACAGAACGGCGGGCGTGTGTGCGTCGTTCACGTCGATTGCCGGTCACGCAGCGTGAGGCCAATGTGCCGGTTCACGGATCCCGTTTGCATGGTGTCACCGAGACCAGGCCGTCCATGTGTCAACGGCGCGCCGCCCCCTGGCGGCATCTGAAAACTGAACCGCCCCGCAGGTTCCGGAGGCTCCACGAAACCCGGGGCGGTTCACCGGACGGCGCCCCAGTTCGCGACTGTGTGCCGTGTTCAGCGTGTCCGGAACTCTTGTCGGCTTGCCTTGCGTGTCCGCTAACGACTGTCAGTGCCCCGCGAGAGACACTGAGGTCGAGGTGTCTGCTGAAGGAGGCGTCATGAGCGACCCCGTGGCTAGCTTGCGTGACCGTACCGGCATTCTCGGCATAGCCCTGGTGCAGTGGGCACAGCGAGGCACCGCCCCGGAACCGGGAGCCGCCAGGCAGGCGGCCAGCACTGCGGTCGACGCGATCGACGCCCTGCTGCGTGACCTGTTCCTGTTGCGCGGGCGCCTTGTCCAGGAGATCCGCCAGGCCGACAACGCCGCACGCTGGCGGGTCGCCTGAACGGGCAACGGCCAGGATTGGCCATGCTGTGGCCGGAGGAACCCGGGAACGGCGGTAGCGCGAGGGCGATAGCCCTGTCGCGAAGGCAGAGGAGCTTCATGGCTTGGTTTGCTGGAGGACAAGGTCGGCCTCGTCACGGGGCCGCGGGTGGGATCGGGCGGGCCGCGGCGATCGCTGCGCTCGCGAAGGCGCCGCAGTCGTGGTGTCCGACCTTGCAGAGGCCGGGGCCGGCGGAGAAGAGACCGTTCGCTTGATCGAAGAGCAGGGCGGCAGCGCCCGCTGAACCCACAGGCGGGTCAGCACCATCAGGCCGGGCCAGCCGGGCCGCTCATGATCACCCCTTTGGCCTCCGGACCGGCCCGCTGCGCACCCTGGCCGATGTCGAGGCCCTCACCACCGACTACGTCGACTGGTACAACAACTACCGCCTGCACAGCCTGCTCGGCAACGCCACCCCCGAAGGGTTCGAGCACGCCTACTATGCACACGAACCCGGCTCACCGGCCGGTGCCGCCGCCAACGAGAAGATGGCATGAAAGCCGGGACGGTTCAACCGTTCTCCCCTGACGTTCCGTAGTTGGCGCTGGCCACCGCTTGACAATCGGTATCCGCCGATCTGGCCTCGGCCTCGGCTGGCCTGCATGCTCGTCAGTGCGGCGCGGGAGTGGGGATTCTGCGCGAGATCGTGGCCGCCGGGGCGTGGCGTCGCGTTGATGCCCGTGCCGCATCAGGCAACGTTCGTTCGGTTCGTCGTGTCCCCATCCGGGGGTACCGGTTGAGGAGCGGCCGGGCCGGGCGCCGGCGGCGGTATACTTCTGCCGCTACGTTTAGTGACCGAGCTGGGCGGATCTGGCGTGGATGCCGCCGAACGGTTCGTGGAACGAGTACCGGCGTCAGTGCTGTGGATTGGATCCGTTCCGGCATATTCCTGTGACGTTCATGCAGGCAGAGCGCCCAGAGCCCCTCAGCAGTCGTCTTTTAATCCGCGGGTTCGGGTGTGCGCCACAGCCCGAGGTGGAACGAACTTCGAGCCCTCGTTCGACAGGGACATGTGGCGGTCAGCTACCTATGGCAGCAAGATCAAAGTGAGGGGCAGATTGAGGGGCAAATCGCGCTCGCGTGGGCCTGTCTGGTGCTTGCGGACGCTGGTCTGTGCTCGCGTTCTGCCTGGTCACGTCTTCCACCAGCGGTAGCGGAACCGTGCGGTGGTTCATGGTAAGGAGAAGGTCTACGGTTCGATTCCGTCAGAGGGTCCAGGTTATGAGAACTTTTCGAATATATAACCGAACACCTCACCTCTGCGGGTGGCATTTTGAGTGGCACATGCCATAGAGAAGGTGCCTATGACCAGGCATCTACGGTCGCGCGAGGCACGTAGAGCGTTTCCGCTTTGGGGAAGAGGTCCCTGGCTGACTCTGGCGTCAGGCACAGCCATCCCCGCAGATCTGGGCCTACGCAGAGTGACGAGAGTCGTCCGCTCCACGCCACGAGGCGGTAACCTCCCTGCCGACTGTGCTGGCCGCGAGTGAGCTGGGCGTGCCGACGAGCGCGCACAGATCACTCAGGTCTGCGTTCATCACGATGTCCGCTCTCCGCTGACCGTCGTGAGTGTCCGGGCCGCCTGGCGGGAGAAGCGGATCCTTGCTTCAGTGGCCACCGTGCCCGCTTTCGCAGTCTCCCCGAACGCCATGCGCCGCTTGACATGTACCGACATGCATACCGCAGGACCGAGACAACCCCTGGCGAGCTAGGATGAGCCGGCGGGACGTGTCCGCGCGGCGCGCTGAGCGTCTGAGGAACGACGCGGCGTTCCCGCGGCATCGACCGCTTGGCAGCGCCAGCTTCCGCAGACGATTACCGGCAGGGACACGTCCTGGACGACGCGGCATGCCTCGTGCGGGGACGACCTAAACCTACCGAGACGGCGGAGGAGCCCAGCGCGCCTTTGCCTTCTCCAGGAACGCTGGGGCAGGTTCGGGCTCTGCGCCCGCGACGATCTCCTCGAAGCCGCGCATGAATCCGGTCTTGCGTGAGTGGCTCGCGCGCACCCGGTCCACGATCTCTTCCCAGCTCGCATGGAGTCCCGCCGCGCCGAAGGACTGTCTGGCCCGTTCGAAGTTGTCCAGCGCGGCGCGGTAGTACTTGCTCTTGCCGGCGTCGACGATGCGCAGGGCCATCGCACACCACAGCCGTGCGGCAGGGCCGGGGTATGCATCATCGAGGGTCTCCGCCGCCGGCTCCAGCGTGTAATGGCTGGTCTGCTCCAGTTGGTCGTCGGTGCACTGGTCGATGAGCTCGGCGAGCCGCTCGATTTCCTTCGTCTTGACCAGTAGCGGTATCAGAGACGGCAGGGGGCAGCGACCGGGCTGAGCGGCGGCCTCGATCGCCTTGTCATGCCAGGAGGCGCGATCCTTCACGGGCACAAGCTTCATGAGGTCGTCGTAGGTGTACGTGCTTGGGTTCCGGGCGAAGTCTGCCCAGGTGGACTGCAGAGCCTCCTTGTTGCGGCCCAGTTTGACTAGCAGGTCGCGCCGCAGTTCCCGGAGGTCGAAGCTGGCAGATGTGCCGAGGGAGTCTGCCCGGTCCATCTCGATGCCGCGCTCGACCCACCCCAGCGCCTCTGCCGTCATTTCCTTGGCAGCGAGGATGGTAGCGACGGCATGGCAGTCTCGTGCGCACAGGCCCGACTGCTCCGCTAGCGTGATGTAGGCGTCGGCGTCCCGTTGCGCAACATAGAGGGCACGCAGCATCCCCTCCAAGCGCCGCTGGGTGTACGCCGGAGTGCGAAGTGCGTTCTCCTGGTTCTGTTGGGCTCCAGGGTCGAGCAGGTGTTTGATCTGTGCCGCGCATGCCGACCGCCCGGTGTCGTCGAGAGCAGACGCTATGTCCTTCTCGATGCCGAAGCAGAAGCCGTACTGATCATTATCCATCCAGGCGAGCAGCCGGGCCACGGTGTCCGCGGGATCCGCCGCGGCCGCCCGGCGGGCGGTAACCCAGCCGCAGAACAGGCTGCCGCCGAATGCGCCGAGGCTGCCACTGGAGTCGTCCACCTCCTCCGCCTTCTCATAGCATCCAGCGATAAAGGTCTCGTAGAGAGCGACGGCCCGATCGGGCAAAGCCTCGATGATCCCGCCAATTTGCTGCGCGACCTCCTCCAGGCCGCGGACGAAGGAGTCGGATGCGCCTTCGGAGATGAAGCGACCGGGAGCGAGTGCCATCTCCATGGCGGATTCGATCGGGTCGGCAGGTCCGCGCGCCATCCTGTTCACTTCCGGCCCAGTGCCCTGCCCGGGGCGCTGTTCGCCGTGCGCGGCGGCTCGGCATCGAAGGGCGCGGCGTGGAAGGAGGAGTCGTCGCCAAGGTGGAAGTAGATGTGCCCATCCAGCGAACCATCGGGGTTCAGTACCGCCCAGCCCCGGCCGCTCGCGGGAGAGGTGTCGTCGTTGCCTTCCCAGGAGAACTCCACTCCGGGCCGGCCACCGCGCGCCGCGTCGCGGCAGTCCAGCTCTCCATTGACCGCGATGAACCCGAACTGGCCTAATCCGTCGCCGCCGAACTCGATGAAGCCGGGCTGGACCAAGTCGATGGCGTCTTGATCCCACATCTCCATCTCTGTGATCCGCCATCGTCCTGTGATGCTCATGTCCTGTTCCTCCTGCCCGCTCGGCCTAGGCGACGGGACCCAAGCATGCCGTCACGGTTACCAGGCGCAAACGCTACTCGCTGCGCAGGGAAAACGAGCGCGCGTTGCCGGTCTTCGGCGGCTGGGCGCCGATGCTCAGGATGCCGTCCCAGCTATGCCCGGCCAGCACGCACGGCCCCGAGGCCGTGCTGGTGATCACCGACGCCAGGTCGCTGACTCGACGGGCCAGAATCACAGGATCACCAGACGGCGCGTCGCACCCAGCCCCGCCCGGCCATAGGCGACTACATCCACGTATGGAGCCAGCAGTGCCATGACCGGCCGCCACGAGGAGGCCACATCGTGCCGCCTCCAGCACCACATCAGGCTGCCCCGCACCAGCCCCGATCCGCCGCAGCACCGGCCGCCCGCGAGCAGAGCCTATGCCGCCCGCGGGACCGTGATTCCGGCGGTGTCGCAGGACAGCCTGCCTTGCACTTGTCGTGGACGTCAGCCCAGCAAGTCGGCAAACCGTGCCGATCGGCGGCGATGTGCTCGCTTGGCCGGCCTTGCCGCCAGGCCCGGTGACCGGTTGGCCAACGACCCTTGCCGGGCGGATTTGGATGCGCTGTAGCGTGTGTTACCGGCCAGTTCAGCAAGAACATGCGGAGTGCCTCGGCTTGACAACCTCGGAGGGGCCCGGGGCATCGTGTCCGGCGCCTTCGCATGTCAGCTCATGAGTCGCCAGTCAGATAAGGGCCAGGGCCAGCCCGAGAGCGTGATTGATGCGAGCCATGGTTGCCCGCGTCAGGCTGCCCTGGTACTGGTGAAGCTCGTCCTGGTAGAGTTGCTCAATATCGTCGGCTATCGCGTACCCGGCAAGCGGGTCGGCAGGAGACAACTCTACCCAGGTCGGCAGGTCACGGCGCGTTGTCGTGATCCTGACAGCAATCACCGTGTCCAAGCGCTCGTTGCGGCCGTTGTTTGAGACAACCAGCCAAGGCTTGAACCCCTGCCCGATGTCACAGCGGTAGACCTGGCCCCGCTGCGCGGTCACAGCTCGGTTCGCCTACGCTCGCGCTCTGCCCTGCGCTTCCTGCGGATGGCGGCGTCCTCGGCGGACTCGAACGGGTAGTGCGGGTTGTCGGCCGCTATCGCCGCGTAGCCCTCCTCCAGGCGCCTGTACTGCAGTTCCCGCCAGGCCACGTGGACAGCATCCTGCAGGGCGGCGGTCTTGCTTGTGTGACCAGCGCTCACCAGGTCGGCGAGCTGCTTAGCGGTCTCGTCGTCCAAGCGGATGCTCATGGCGTGTGTCATACCAGAAACGATACCAATTCAGCTATCGAAATTGCAACGGAAACGGCCAGCCCGCCGTCGCGCAGCTGGTGGTCATGCATGTGCCGCGACAGCGACGCCAGGAACTCGGCAAACGTATCCCCGGACCGGTCCGCGCAGCGCATACTGCCTCCGGGCACGGCGGGTTCGCCTGATCGTTTCCGCCTGATCGCAGCGTCACCGCGGCCACGCCGCCGCCGATCACCAAGCAGATCGGACATCCGGCCACCGGCTGGCCGGGTGCCTGCCCACCGCCCCGCGCGGGCCAGGCTCGCCAGCCAGGATGGCCGGGTGATGGCCGTTCAGATCGAACAGTCCGGAGCGTCACGCACCGCCCGCCAGGCTGACCATGGCGGCGCATAGCGGCGGGAGTATGTGCGCTCCCACCCGGCCCTTCGGCACACGCTCTGTAACGACTCTGCCCCGGCCGGATTGCCGTGACGGTGCGCCGGCAAGCTGAATGAGCACCCGCCGAGGCTGACGAGTCCAGGTGCATCGACACCCCCGTGCATCGTCCTGTCGGCGGCAGAACCGGATGCGTTCTGCGGTGCTCGGTGGGTGGGAGAATCATCGGTCATGACCACGCCCGACCCCGACGCGCTGCGGCGCATCACCGACGAGTGCGTGGCGCTCGTGGCGGCTGATTTCGGTCGGCACTTGGACTGGTCTCTCGGTATCCTCGCGGAAATGGACCTCGTGTGCGCAAGCCTGCTCGCGGAGGGACCGCTGGAAGAACAGCGGCTAGAGCTGTGGTGGAAGATCGTCGGCGCCTACACCGGTGAAGTGGTGATCCGCGCCTACGGCGGGGCGTGGATTTCTCACGAGCAAGCCGCCGGAGCATTCGCCGTCTCGGCTCTGGGGGCAATGCCACTCAGCCTAAGTTGATCTTGG
>DPMS01000037.1 GCA_003541285.1 Actinomycetota bacterium | reverse complement strand
CAGATGGCCAAGGCGGCCCTGGAGATGGCGATCCTCGATGCCGAACTGCGCGCAAGCCCCGGCCGTAACGCCCGGATCTGGCGCGGCGCGAGTACTCACGTTCGCCAGGCCAACCGTCGACCGGATCGGCGGCTACGCGCGCCGAAGCTCAAGTCCAGCGTCGATCACCCACCGTGACGGATGCGGGTTTGCGAGGGACAACCGAGCGCCGAATCTGCCGTTCAGGTCGGAGGCGTGCCCGCACATTGGCGGCGAGCACAGATTCACCATTATGGAGGGGGCGGCACCCACATTCATGCCCGACTGCGATGTGGCCGTGATTCGCGGACTGGTGTGGGAAGAGGCTTGACCAGCGTGAGCTACTCGGTTTGCAGAACCTGTGCTGGAGACCGCCGCGCACCTAGCCGGGATGGGATGGCGGTAAGAACGGTGACCGCAAGCAGGGTTGCCAGGAAGACTCCAGCGAGCTGCCATGCGGGGGGCACGGCGAGGGGAGTACCTGAAGCGAGGAGGTGGTACACCGTTATGCCCAGTGGTATCCCGATGATGGCGCCGGGCAGGGCTGGGAGCAGCGCTGCCATCGAGAGACCAGCAGTCACTTGCCCGGCCGTTGCTCCGAGCGCTCGTTCCAGGGCGGAGGAGAACCTGCCGTCGGCAGCGGTCGCCCAGCCGATGAAGGTCGTGTTCACAGCGGCAAGGATGACCAGCATCACGGTGATGATGGCCGTCAGCTCGTTGAATCGGTCAAGTTTCAGGTTGCTGATGGTGAGGTTGGCGATTGGGGTATGGGCATGGCTGGCGAGGATGGCAACGATGCCGGTGACGGTGGTGGTGATGCTGGCGGTGTTGAGGAGAGCGCGTCGCGGCCGGCGTGAGAGCTGACGCAACGCCAGGAGAAGTGGCACGGGCAGGCGCGCGGAAACGGCGATGACCAGTGGTCTGCGGGAAGGGACGCGTGGCGTGTCCGCGAGGGCGGAGACGGTGCTGGTGCGTGCGGCCCGGAGGGCGGGAACGAGTGATGAGGTAGCGGCGACCGCCAGGGCGATCACTGCGATGATGATGACGGCCGGCACGCTGATCGACGGCGCGCCGGGCGCGCCGAGCAGGCCGGCTCCTGTGCCCGTGAGCAGGGGTGCGATCAGCCATCCTGCAAGCAGGCCGGCCGTGGCGGCACCCACGGCCAGCGTGAGCTGCTCCACGAGGAGCACGACCGCGACCGTTGCCGGGGTGGCACCAACGGCTTTGAGCAGGCCTACTCGCTTCGACTGCTCGGTCATCCGCCGGCCGGCGAGGACGCCGAGACCGGCGAGGGCGAGGAGGCCGAGCAGCCATCCCCCGACTCCCAGGGCCACCTGCTCGATCCCGATCAGGGCGTTGATCGCGCTCTGGATGCTTTGCCAGGTAAAGGTGAACGGGTGCTGGGCCACGAAGGCCGGAGCCTGAGCGGGGTCCGCCAGCTTCAGGTTGAGGAGGTAGGCGAGAGGGGCGCCCGACCCGGCTAGACCTGCCACGGCGGAGCGGGTGAGCCACACGAGTCCCATGTTCGGGACTCCGAAGCTCCCCACTGCGGTCGGGAAGGGGCAGGCGATGTGGCAGAGGCTGCTGGGGTAGGGCGGGATGGCAGCTGTTACGGCGATCCCGGCCACCCGGAACGACCGGCCGCCGATAAGGACGTTGTCGCCGACGTGAACGCCAAGCGCATCGGCAAAGCCGCGCTCGATCACCACCGCGCCCGGGCGGATCCAGCCCCCTTGCGTTACCTTCGGCTGGTCCACCGGGGCCGGAGCCTGGTCTCGCCCTTCGGCCACCACGTCCACCGTGTGCCCCCGGAACCGGACGGCGCTATAGGCCGTTGGGTACGGCCCGCTGTGGGCGATCACACCGGGTGCCTTGGTCAGCGAGGCGACGGCCGCCGCCAGTTGCGCGGAGCTCACCGGCTGAGCTGACCCGGGGCCGCCACCGCCACCCTCGACAGCGATGACATCCGGGCCGGCCGTGGCCAGCCGGGTCTGCTGGTACGGCTTGTTGGTCACCCCGCTCAGGGCGAACGCCACCGTCAGGGTGGTCGCAGCCGCCGCGATGACCAGCAATACCATCAGGGCCTCAACCGGGCGGCGTCGGAGGTCCCGGGCAGCGAGCCGCGAGACGAGCACGGCCAGGCCCTTCATTCGCCCCCCAGCCCGATGAGCTTCGCGAGGTCGCCCCTGCTGCCGCCCGTCATTCTCGTCTCGTCAACGAATGCGCCGTCACGCATGGAAATCAGGCGATCAGCGGTGGCGGCGACGCGCTGCTCATGAGTGACGATGACCAGGGTCTGGCCGGATTCGTGAAGCGACTCGAAGAGCCGGAGCACCTCGACGGTGGCCGAACTGTCGAGGTTGCCGGTCGGCTCATCAGCCAGCACGATCATTGGCTGGTTGATGAGTGCCCGTGCGATGGCGACCCGCTGGCGCTGGCCGCCGGAGAGGGCCGAAGGCAGGAATCCGGTCCGGTCCGCGAGTCCTACCTGTTCCAGCAGTTCCCTCGCCCGCGTCCGGGCGGCTTTCGGTGAGCGCCCCGCCAGCAGCCCCGGCAGCTCCACGTTCTCGATGGCTGTCAGCTCATCCATCAGATAGAAGCCCTGGAAGACGAAGCCAATCGCCGTGCGGCGAAGATGGGCGAGCGCACGCTCACTGATGCCATTGACAGGGTCCCCCGCGAGGTCGATTGCCCCAGCCGACGGCCGCTCAAGGCCGCCTAGGAGATGCAACAGGGTGGACTTGCCGCACCCGCTCGGGCCCATGATGCCGACCGTCTCACCAGGGGCGACATCGAGGTCAACGCCGTCGACCGCACGCACCAGCGCCGCCCCCGAGCCGAACGTCTTGCAAAGACCCGAGGCGCGCAGCACCGGCCGCGTCGATGTCATGACCCATCCCTTCGACGGGCCCAGCTCCGCTCGCATGCCTCCAGCCAGCGAAGGTCCGCCTGGAGCCGCAACACGACTCCCTCCAGCAGCAAGGCTGCATTGGAGTGGTCCGGCTCCCCCATGGCAGCTCGCTGCGCGTCTCGCAGCCGCCGCAGCAGCGCGCGTCGCTGGGCGTCGACGATGCTGACCGGGTCAGCCAGCCGGGCCTGGGCGGCGGCAACGAGCTTCAGGTGGAACTCTGCCAGGTCGGGCCTCGGCCAGCTCACCTCCGACAGCCACTGGAAGACCCGCTCCTGACCGGCCGGGGTCAAGTAGTACACCTTCCGGTCGGCCCGCTGAGTGCGGCCCTCGGGTGGCTCCTCGAGGGCCACCATGCCCGTCTTCTCCAGACGGCCGAGAGTGACGTAGATATGCCCGGCGTTCAGCCCTTCGCCCAGGGAACCGAGGGCTTCGTCGAGCCGCGCGCGCAATTGGTAGCCCTGCGAGGGCTCCTTGGCCAACAGCGCCAGCACGACTTCCTGCTGCATGCAAGCTCCATCTAACGGTTATACTCAACCTAACGGTTAGATAAGATGGCGTCAAGTGCACCTGGCAAGACCACGAGCCCGAAACTGGGACACAGGTCGTAGGACGAGTCCGCAGCGACCACCATCCCCGGCCGCATCGGCATTCAGTACGCCGCCGCCGTTCTCCAAACGGCGGCCAGTCGAAGGCGCGCGGGCCCTAACTCAAGGCCCAAGCGCGGCCGCGTGCGAAAACAATCAACCGTTCTGAGTAGAACGCCCTCGTTGGGGCCGCCACCTTCGTGTTTAAGTGCACCAGTACCGGACTCCCGGATCTGGGCGCGCGTTGTGACGCGGCGATCAGCCACTCGGAGAGCAAATAACGGCGGCTATCGCGCTTTGACCGCGACCAGCCCAGACACCGAGCGTTACTCCGGCCTCGGGCTCAGCAAGGCTCGTAGTGCAACAATAAATCAGCCCGGATACCGCGCGCCCCCGGCGGCCACCGCCACCGATCGTGGATGTCCGCGGGTCATGACGGCCGCCCGCCGAACTGCCAGTTGTGCACCTCGATGCCGGCGTACCTGTCCGGGGTCAGGATGGCCCGTGCCGTGCCCGGGTCGGGTGCCCGGACCAGCACTGCGGTACCCAGCCAGGTGGCGCCGTTGTCGGACAGCAGCGGCCCGTAGGCGATCAGATGGTCCCTGCCGGGCGGCAGGGTGAGGTCGGTGGCCTGCCCCGTGCCGAGGCCGAGCACCAGGTACCGGTTGCCGCCGGTCCGGCCGCCGGGGAAGTCCCACATGGTGCGTCCCAGCGTGTTGCGCCATCGGCGGAGCAGCACGTCGCGGTAGACGCCGGCCTGGTAGTTGGGCTCGTCGAAGGCGAACGCGCGTGCGGCGGCGGGGTCGGGCAGGTCGGTGATGTGCACGCTGCCGGTGGGTGTGTCGCCGTCGCGGGCGAGGGTCGGGCCGCGGGCGATCATCTGTGTCGCGTACCGGTCCATGTAAGACCAGTGCTGTTCCAGTAGTTCCTCGCGCAGCGCCACGGAGCCGGGCCGGTCGCGGTGGTAGCAGAAAAACTCCATGCCTAATAGTCTCGACACCATGCCTGCCGGTCTGGCCGGGCTAGAGGGCTTCCCGCACCACTTCACTGTGACGATCCCCGCCTACGGCGAATGCCTCGGGGTGCGGGCCGGGCTCTACCCGGAGGCGGGTCACAGCCCTCATTCCAGGTCGGCCAGCGCGGACGCGCTGGCGTGTGTGGCGCGTATCGTCCTGGACGAGGTCGTGCCGTGAGAATTCCCGTCGTCGTCCCTCCCTGGCTGCGGGCGGCCCGAGATGCGTCCGCCGACGGTATCTCCTGGCTGGACCGGCTGCCGGAGCTCATCGGGGCTGCCTGTGACCGGTGGTGGCTGGAGGTGAACGGCCCGCCCTACAAGGGCGGCGTGTGCGGGTGGGTGGCGCCGGTAAGCCGTGCCGATGGCAGCCCTGCCGTGCTGAAGGTGACCTGGCCGCATCCCGAGGCCGCGCAGGAGCCGGCTGCGCTGCGCTGCTGGGGCGGCAGGGGCGCGATCCGGGTGCTGGAGGAGGACCGGGCCGCGTGGACGATGCTGCTTGAGCCCTGCCTGCCCGGCACGCCGCTGCGGGACGCGAACCTGCCGGTCGAACGCGGCCTGGAGATCGGGGCGAACCTGCTGAACGCTCTCTGGAGTGAGAGTGCCCACCTGCCTCGAGGACACGGCTTCGACTCGATGGCGGAGACCTGCGACCGCTGGGCGGATGTGGCCGCGGGCCGGGCACGACGCTATGGAGACGTGCTGGCCGGGCTGGGTGTCGATCTGGGTGTGCTCGACCTCGGCATCGAGCTGCTGCGCTCGCTGCCGGGGTCGGCCGGCCGCCACGTGCTCGTGCATGGGGACTTCAACCCGGGCAACCTGCTGGCGGCGCAGCGCTCGCCCTTCCTGGCCATCGATCCCAAGCCTTTGGTGGGCGATCCCGCCTATGACCCGTGGCAGCTCGTCGCCCAACTCGGGTGGCCCATCCGCCGGGAGGACGCGGCGACGCTGGTCTGGGAGCGGATCCGCCGGCTGTCCGACCTGCTCGACCTGGTCCCGGAGCGCGTCGCGGCCTGGGGCGTGGCACGCGACGTGGAGGGCGGCCTGTGGGCGGCGTCCGCGGGAGACCCGGGCAAGGGGGCCAAGTGGATCCGGTCGGCGATGCTGGTCGCGCCCCTGCTCGACGGTCGGCCGGGGTAGACGCCGACCCGGTCATCGCAGGCCCAGCCGCGCCCGCGCCTCGGGCGCCGGAGAGAAGGAAGCGTGGCCTGTGCTTGCGGGCGGGGCGGCAGTCGCGGAGGAGGCCGGCGGTGGCATGGCCGATGGCGGCGACCGCCTGCTCGAACGGCGTCTCGGCCGTTGCCGCCGGATGGGGTGATACCGCTGGCCTTGCGCACGTACTGGCGCGTGCAGTCGCCATCAGCTCAAGAACGCCGGTCGGCTGAACCGGCCGCGGGTCAGACGCGCCCGGCGGAAGCGCATCTCCACAGCCACGCGGCCGCCCTCACTCCGCACATAGCAGCCCGTTACCGGCGCCGCCACAGGCTCCTGATCAGCAATTCCCAACCCGTACAGATCGGATACGCGCGCACCGGCCGCCGCGGTAGTCGGTCACGCTGCGCAGTCAACGGTCGAGTCGGTGTGCGAGCGCCGCAGAACTCCAGGCGCCGTGCCGTCGGCCGACAGCATCCTGCGGCAGACTTCGCCACCGAACGTTCAGCGACCTCGACGTACCTCATCGCGGCAAAGTAGTGCGTTGGCCGCTGGCCGGCGGTCCTGTGCCTACGGGTCCGTCTTTAGTTCCTGCCTTGGTCACGCTCGTTCCGTCGCGCTTGTATGCCGCTTCGCGGCACGCTGGGCAGTTCACGCATTACTGCCCAGTGCGGCCGTGAGGAGAGCATCGGCGGCCTCACGGCTGCGGCAAGATCACGTGGTCGAGCGCTCGTCTTGCTTACCGATGCGGCAGTTCATACCGAGATCGGAGGTAGGGCTGGTCGATTTGCCCGCCCGGCTGGGGCTGCACGCCGGGAGGAAGAGCTTATGCTGGACAATCCGTGCGAATAGTCACTATCCATGCTATTTTATGACTAATTTTCGGCGGATGCACAGAGACCATTCTGTGACCTGCTCTTAGTAATCCGTACGCCCGTCTCGGGCGTCTTTTATCCAGAACCGGGTGGCTATGGGTCGTGCCGCCAGGGGTGCGGCACGACCACATCCATCGCCGTAGCGTATATCTGCGCCTTGCGATAGGAGTGAGGCCGATCTGGCTGCGGCCCGGATGAGACAGCATGTCATGAAGTCAGATAGGAAGAGGGCGGTATCCAATGAGCGCAGACAAGGAGAGCGGCTCGGTCGGTTTCTTCACCGGGCTCTCCTCGTGGATGACCTCGTTCGCCGGAATTATCACGGCGGTAGCGACCATCACGACGTCCTCTTCTGCTGTCCTGGGTGTTCTCTTTCATCATCAAGCCGTGCAACTGCAGCAGGCCCGCGCAACGGTCAGCCAGCAGGCGCGGCAGATTCACGCACTGAAGTACAGCGCTGCGTGGCAGCCGTCCGCACCCGCAGCATCCTCCACGCCGGTTGCGAACAGTTCACCAGATCCTGCGTCGGTGATGGGCGTCGCCCACTACCTGAGCGACCTCACGCCGACAGTCGATAACTCGGGAGTCTACGCGGGTCAGCAGGTCATTGAGGCACAGCCATATGCGAAGAGCATATCCTTCTACTGCAACGGAGGCTCCGGTAACGAGCCGGATGAGGCTTACGATGTGGCTGGCAGCACCACATTGACCGCGGTAGCTGGAATCCCGGACAACATGCAGAACGCAACAGATGTCGTTGCTACGATAACTTTCAGTAACGAATCCGGTCAACAGGTTGGAAAGCCTGTTCAAGTATCGCTCGGCCATCCGGTCAGGGTGAAACTGAACATTGGTGGCGTGACCCAGCTCGGCCTCACGTGCAATGGACGCGACGCCCGCACCAGCCAGGCCGTGTCCGATTTCGAAGTTGCGTTCGGCAACGCTGGCGTCTCTTGATCCATGTCCAAGAGCTGTTGCAACATCAGTGCCTATATTTGCTCAAACAGCTGACGTTCCCGAGGGTGCCCGTCTCGTCCGAGCACAATTAGGTGACCACCATTGACAAGGGGGAACAGAATCACATGACCGATGACACATATGCCTTGCCGCAGGAGCCTGCAGAGATGCAAGAGATGCAGAAGATTCCTGGTCTGGCTGCGCGACGGCTGCCATACAGCCACAGCAAGCGCGTAACCTACGGCATCCTGTGGGCCGGGTGGACCGCC
>DPMS01000250.1 GCA_003541285.1 Actinomycetota bacterium | reverse complement strand
CCCAGTGACGGATCTCCGCCCGCTTGGTCAGCTCACCGTAGGTGACGAAGGCGATCAGCGGTTCACGGCCGGTCAGGCGGGTGGCCAGCGGCCCGGTGAGCTTGCGCCGGTGTAGCAGCGAGGCGACATCGTGTCGAGGACGGCCGGGTGCACGACGCGCGGTCAGGCCAGGTCGCGGTGACGCTCGGCATAGGTCAAAACCAGGAACTCGTCGGACTCGAAGGTATCGGCCGCGAGGTCATCAAGAGCCCGAATCAGCCTCGTGTTCGTGCTGCTGCGCCATTACACGCTCCTGGCGTTCGCGGCACTGCGCGGGCGTCTCGCCGTCAATGATGCGATCCCAGTCCACCGACAGCGGATCGGCGATCCGGTTCAGGATGTCATGCATTGCCGCTAACCTGCTCCGTCTTCTTCGCCCGGGTAGCCGTGGCTGTGGTCGCGCAGTGGCTCGCAGGCCGGATCTATCAGTGGATGGTGAACCCGCGTCGGCGGCTGCCGACCGGCGTCCTCTTGGGCGATGTAGCGCAGGGGAACCTGGCTGACCTGGAGGCTGATGCCGACTGGGACCGGTTCCTTCGCGCATTCGACGATCCCGGTGACTCACACTGGGGACCTGATGCGCAATTCCGAGTGCGGTTGCGCCCTGAACCGGCCGCTGTGCAGGACCGCGTCATGCTCCGCCGGAACCTCCTCCGCCAGCCCCGGGCTCTTGACGACGATTCAGCCCAGTGGGTCGTGTCGGCGGGTATCGGCTATCTCCGCCATGCCGCCGGATAGCGTGTGGGGCTCGGAAACACGATTCGGGTGGTGACCTGCGGGCAGTCAGGCGGCGATGTAGTACTCGTGGGTGAGTCCGCCGAGGATCTGCTTGCGGTGGATCCGATGCCCGGCGAGGTTGACCGGCTCAGGCAGGCGGGTGTCGGTTTGAGCAGGGGTGAGCTGGCCAAGGGAACGGTGCGGCCGGGCATCGTTGTAATACCGCAGGTATTCGGTCAGCACCTGTCGCAGGTGGTGCTCATTGACGATCAGCACCCGATCCAAGAGCTCCCGGCGCAGGGTGCCGGTGATCCTCTCGCAGATCGCGTTCGCTCTGGATGCCTGCGGCGGGCTGGCCAGAATCCTGATGCCCTCAGCGGTGAACACGGCGCCGGAAGAGCTGGTGAACTGGCCCGCGCGGTCCCTGATCAGGAACTTCAGTGAGGCCGTGCGCTGTCCGGGGTCCATCAGCAGGTTCCGCGCAGGCTGGCGAGATGCTACCTCTGTCCGTAGAACGATTCGCAGGTCACTGCTCGCGAACCCGACAACAGAAACCTGCGCTATAGCAAAATCTGCTATAGTCTAGGGGTGTCAGAAAGGCGCTATGTGTTGCGCGAGGTCATGCTCAACACGGGTACCAGCCAGTCGGAGTTGTCGCGTCTCAGTGGGGTGTGGCAGTCGAGCATCAGCCAGTTCCTCTCGGGGAGGGTCCACCTGAGCGACGAGCAGCTCGACCGGTTGCTGTCGTGCATGGGGTATCGGCTCGAAGTCGTCTGGCGACCGGTGCTTCCGGACCTCACCCGCTCCGAGTGGCGCTCTTGGCGGCTGCACCGCCGGCTGTCAACGCACTTGACGCGGTCAAGCCTTGAGCAATGGCGTCCGACGATTGAGCGCAACCTGGAGCGGCTCCGAAGCACCGTGCGAGGCCAGCCACATCTACGGAACCTCGACCGCTGGGAGTCGCTGCTGGATCGCGGCGACGTAACAGGCCTTCACCGGATTCTCACCGGTCTGGATCGCGACTCGATCGAGATGCGCGAGGTGTCTCCGGTTGGTGGCCTTCTGGCGAACGAGGAGCGCTTGGAAGTGCTCCAGATGGCGGGCTGATGCGTCGCGATCAGTTGGAGCACGCCATCCGGACCGCATGCCAGATCATTGGCCGGCCGGAGGTGATCGTGCTCGGCTCCCAGGCGATCCTCGGCACCTTCAGTGAGGATGAGTGATCTGGCTCACGAGCCGATTCCGGGCATCCGTTAGGTTCGGGCCTGTGCCGAGCTCTCGGCGATCGCTTGTTGCTCTTGGCAGTTGCCGGATCGCCGCGATTTTCTTAGTGGTTGTTTATCCGCCGTGCGAGGCCGGCTGCGGCAACCTCGCCCGCAGGTGGCGCGCGCCGGTCAAGGGGTTGCCCAGGCGTTGACGCCCCGGCCCCAGGCTGCGGCGCCTCCGCCGTTGCCCATGGGGACAAGCCTGTTGGGTATGCAGGCGCCATTGATCCTGTTCTCGACGCCGCCCCAGGCTGGCCCTTTTGTGGCGACGGCGTGCAGCGTGGTGCTGTGGTACGCGCACGCGGATTCCGGCAGCCGGGTGATGAAGAAGGTGAGTCCGTTCAGGTGGACTGACGACGGCGCTGGCAGCCTCCCAGGTGACGTCGAGGTGAGCGCGAACCGGACGTTCTGCGGATGCTGGGCCCACCCGTATGCGATCCCGTGCGCGCCTGCGGCGATCATCTCGGAGTTCCCGTTGGCGCCGTCGGAGAGCTCGACCTGGCATCGGTTCAGGTTGCCGGCCCGGCAGGCCGACGCGTCGACCATGAAGACGCTGCTGCCGCGGCCCGCGAAATAGACCGTGTTCGCCGCGGGGTCGGCTGCCCCGCCCACCGGGATCGGGCCGCCCCTGATGGCCGTCGCCGGGCTGGCGCATCCGGTCGTCGTGACGGCGTCGCAGGTGTCCCGGTTGATGACCGTCACCGCGCCCACGCCAGGGCGCATGCCGTAGAGGGTGCCGGTCGCCTGGTTGACGACGAGCCCCGCACTCTCGCCGGCCGGGACAGTCGCCAGGACCTTCCCGCAGCCGAGCACGTCCTGGCCGTAGCACGAACGCCCAGCCCTCCGGCAGGTGCCGCCCCAGGTAAGCGCCCAGGGCGAAGAAGCCGGCCGCGATGGCAACGTACCCCATCGTCAGCCCGAATAGGGCACGGGTCCGGCCACCGCCCCGGCCGGGCCGTAGGTCAGCTCATTCACGGTTTCCCTCTCTCTCGGTCACGAGCCGAACGGACGATGGTGCTTGCACCGCGGCGCAGACAGCTTTCGCCCGCTCTGCCTGCTCCTTGCACGGACCGGAATTGGAGGTTGGAGAGAACAGTTCCGGGTCGGCCGAGCGGCAGGCAGCAGCCGACCACCAGTTCATGTTTCCGCCCGTTCGCCGTCTCTCGCCAGCACGTCCTGGAGGCCCAGGAGCGTGACGACTCGCCAGGCCTGTGCCGACGGACGGACCACCCGCAGCCATCCACCCTCGAGCCATGCCCTGCGCGCAGTCGCGAGGAGCACGTTGATACCTGAGCAGTCCAGGAATGTCACTCCCTGGAGGTCCACACAGATCGCAGGTCCGTGACGCCGGATGGCCATCAGCAGGGTCTCGCGTAGCCGTGGAGCGGACGCGATGTCGATCTCCCCGCTGATCTCGGCAACCGCCGGGACGCCTGGGTGGATTCCCACATGCAGATCGACTGCGTCGAAGGAAGCGGAGGCTGGCTGCCGTGCAGGCGAGCGAGTCAGTGGCATAATCAGTCCCTCGTGTGCCGGTGCGGTCGGCTCAAGCCGCCTCCGCCATGAGCCCAGGCCCATTCCATTCCGGCCCTGCGCGTCTCGATTCCCCTCCAGGTCGGCCATTGACCCGGTCATGACGTTTCCGCTGCGGTCGGCTGGCGGGCGCTCGTGATCTGCCGGCGCAGCGTCTTCAGCGCCTGGGCGTAGATCTCGGAGAAGGTGGGGAAGGGCTGAATGACGTCGCGCAGCACGTCGAGCGGGACGCGGGCGCGGATGGCCAGGGTGGCCTGCTGCAGCCACTCTCCGGCCTCGGGGCCGAGCGCGTAGGCACCGGTCAGGTGGTGGCCATTGGACAGCAGGGTGAGGAACCCGTTGGACTGCGCGTAGGCGTGGGTGTAGATGGCTGTCTTGGCCACCTCCGCCAGCCGGGCGGTCGCGCTGAACTCGGCCTCGGCGGTGCCGACGGCGGCCGCTTGCGGGTCGGTGTAAACCACGTCGGGCACGGCCTCGTAGTGAGCCTCGCGCGGTTCGCCAAGGATGTTGGCAGCGGCCACGTCGCCTGGTATTCGCCGACGTGGGTCAGCAGCCGGATGCCGGTGACGTCGCCAATCGCCCACAGCCGATCCCCGGCGCGCAGGTGGGCGTCGACCCGGATGCCGTGCTCGCTGGCGGTGGCGCCGGCGGTGCCCAGCCCTTCAGGCAGGCGCGGGCGCCGCCCGGTGGCCACCAGCAGCCGGTCGCCGCGCAGGTCCCGGCCGTCGCCGAGGGTCAGCACGTAGTCCTCCCCGTCGCGCCGGGCGGCGGCAGCCAGCACCCCCAGGTACAGCTCGACGCCGTCGCGGCGCAGCGCCTCACCGAGCGCCTCACCCAGTGGCGCGGGCTCGCGGGCCAGCACGTGCGGCGCCGCCTCGGCCAGTGCCACCTCGCCGCCCAGGCGGCGAACGGCCTGGGCCATCTCCGCGCCCACCGGCCCGCCACCCAGGATCAGCAGCCGGCACGGGACCGCCACCATGCCGGTCACCTCACGGTTGGTCCACACGCCCGCCAGCTCCCGCAGGCCCGGGACGGGCGGGACCACCGGATCCGAGCCGGTCGCCACGACCACCTGCTCGGCTGTATGCCGCACACCGCCGACCTCGACCGCGCCCGGCCCGGCCAGCCGGCCGGTGCCCCGGATCAGGTCGATCCCCTTGCCGGCCAGCCATTGCTGCTGCCCCGCGTCGGAGTACCCCGAGACCATGAAGTCCCGGTAGGCCAGCGCCGCCGGCACGTCAACCCGCGCGGTGCCCGCCGCCTCCCGCGCCCCCTGCACCGCCTCGCCCGGGCGCAGCAGCGTCTTGGACGGGACACACGCCCAGTACGAGCACTCCCCACCGGCCAGCTCCCGCTCCACCACAGCTACCCGCAGACCGCCACCGGCCAGCGCCCCTGCGCAGTGCTCACCCGGCGCGCCCGCCCCCACCACGATGACGTCATAGTCGCAGCCGTTCATGCGCCGCATCCTGCCTGGCCGCGCTCGGATCTCATGCCCACGGCAGTTACTCCCTTCTCTGGCTCGTCTGGCCTCCACCGTTGCGCTCGCGGCCGCCGGTCGCATCAGTGAATATCCCTGGCTGGTGCCCTAGCCGCGGAAGGGCAGGACGTCTTCGGCGGTACGGGCCCCCGCCAGGCAGGGCCGTATCCGCGCTACATCAACCAGCCAGCCGACGGAAAAGGGAGCATGACATGAGCGAATCCGCGGGTGATCACCATATGCCGCCACTGCCGCGCCGCAGCAGCGTAGCGGCGAGAATAGCCAGGCCGAGGGCCACGGCGCCGGCGCCGGCGGCCAGGGCTGCCGGGTATCCCCAGCTGCTTGCGATCAGCCCTCCGGCGACCGATCCCAGCAGGCCGGCCAGGCCGCTGCTGGCGTTGAGGAGGCCCTGGGCGTCGCCTTCTGCTTCCGGCTTGAGCCGCCCGGTGAGCCCGGGTGAGGCAACGGACAGGAACGACCAGGCGAACATGACGCCCGCGAAGGCTGCCAGCGGCAGGATTGCGACGATATGACCCACCGCGGCGAAGGCGGCCAGGGCGCTGAGCAGGAGGACGCGCAGGGCCAGCGCGGCTGCGATCACCGGCGCCGGGCCGCGGCGCTGGCTGACGCGGCCGGCCAGGACATACAGCGGCAGGCTGACCAGGACGGTAACGGCGAAGGCGAGCGCCGAGATCGTGGTGGCAACGCCGAAGGCATGCAGAAACAGCACCGGGTAGAGCGAGAAGACGACCGCTGCACCGGCGTAGGAAGGGATCCAGGCGGCGAGCATCCAGCCGAAGCCACCGCCCAGCAGCGCGCGCAACCCCGCGAGCGGTCGACGCCGCTGGTGAAGGTGGTGGACCCGGGACGGGCTGGCCGGGCCCCACTCGCCGACCTGGCCGTTCGATGCGAGGTGGTGGCTGGCCCTGGCAGGCCGCAGCGCCGCTGACCGCACCCGGGGAATCAGCACCAGGGCGAGTGGGATGGCGGTGGCAGGCACGATTGCACCGACCAGCAGGGCGCTGCGGGCGCTGAGCCCGCTGAGCCATGCGGCCAGGAAAAGCGCCCCGGCTTGGCCGAGACTCAAGCTAGTCTCCAGCCGGCCAAGACGGGAGTTCCACTCGGTCTGGGGACGCCTTTCGACGATCAGCAGATTGGCGATGGTGATCGCGGCGGCGAACCCGGCTCCTTCACCCAGTCCCAGCAGCGCCTGGGCCGCCGCGCCAGCCCACGGGAACAGCCCCAGGGCCAGCGCCGTCACAGCCGCAGCGACAGCTGCCAGCGCCCGGTAGGCGCGGAACCGGTCGGCGAGGCTGCCGGCGAGCGGTGCCGCGAGGGCACCGAGATTGAACGCCCCCATGACCAGGCCGACATGGCCTACCCCGTACCGGGCGGCCACAACCGGCAGCAAAACCGGGGATAGGCCGACCCCGGCACCATTGACCAGCGCGAACGGCGTGAACCACGGCTCCAGCCGCAGTCCAGCCCGCTCACGGGCCAGCCAACTGTTCACCTGGTCCACTGCGGCCCGGAGCCGGTCGCGCCCCATATCCGCAGTCATGGCACGCGATAGTAACGTCGCAATGCCGGCTGCCCCGCCGGTGTCACGTGGTGATGGCCCCTGGATGGCCACCACGACGCGGAGCGCTAAATGAACACCTGCCGGGAACCCCGCCGGGCCCGGCGTGCGGCCGGCTGATCAGCACCGCCCGGACTCAGTCTGGCGGGGCGGTGAGGGGAACGGCGGCCTCGGCGGTGGCGACCAGGAACGTGAAGGATTCGGTGAAGTACAGTTCGACGCTGTTGGTGTCGTGGGTGGTGTAGCCGATGGACAGGTCCTGGCCGAGGTGTAGTTCGTAGTCTCCGCCGCGGGCCGACATCAGGAGGGCGCCGTCGATGGCGGGGGCCCAGATGATGTCGCCGTCTATCATCCGGGCGAGGTGGTGGCGGATGGGGTAGCCGTGGTCGGATGTCTGGTTGACGGCGGTGTAGGTATCGGCGCTGAGCAGCAGCGAGTACGGCCCGCCGACCCCGCCCAGCCGCAGCGAGGCGAGGGCCCGGCCGACCGCCTGCGGGTAGGCGCGGACATCACCTGACAGGGCCAGTGGCGGGCTGGGTGAGGCGGGTTTGATGCCGGTGATTCCGGCGGCGGGCCAGCCCTCCACGATGGCCCGGTCCTCGGCGAAGGCGATCGTGCGGGCGGCATCCTTGATGGGCTGCCAGTCCGGGTCGCGGGCTCCTCGTTCGACATCGTCGATGTGCTGGCGGTTGAGGGTGAACGGGACGCGCAGTTCGGCCAGCGGCTGCACCTGGCGCAGGTGCGCGCTCACCCTGGCGGCGGGCGGCTCGGCGCCGGTCAGGTGGCCGGTCCCGATGGCCGCGAGCGTGACGC
>DPMS01000177.1 GCA_003541285.1 Actinomycetota bacterium | reverse complement strand
GACGGCGGCGTTTGCCCGCACACCAGTTCGCCGTCGGCGGGAAGCCCGGGTCGTGGTCATATAGTGCCTCGATACGGGTCGGGGGAACCTCCGTCAGCAGGACTGTACGTGCCGCCATCACGGCGGTGGGGCCGCCCACTGCGGGGCTGGTGCGGCAAGGAGATCGGGCAGTCCGGGGATGTGCACAACCGGGTTCGCCGGGGCAGCGGCGTCGTCGAGTCGGCCGGCACCACGGCGGGCCGTGGTGTTTCGATGCTCGACGGCCAGCCCGCGGTGATCGTCGATTACTCAAGGACCGTGGGGCCTCCGGTGAACTGGATGCGCGGTGAGTTGCGGTGGCTCGAGCCCGGCCAGGAGGTCCTCGGCCTGCTCATCTTTCCACTGGGCCAGCGCCGGATCGGGCCGTTCCCCTTCCGCATGACCAGATCACGCAGGCACTGAGGCTTCCTGGCGGTGACCGCCGCTGAAAGCGCCGCCAGGCTCCCGGGGCTGGAAGGGCGTCCACCTGGCTGCAGCGAGTTAGCCGCCAGCCCGGCCGGGCGGCCGCGATGAGATGAGGGACGCGAATACAACAATGGAGCTGAGGTAATTCCTGGTGGAATAGTCGAAGACGCCGCCGCACGTTATCAGGCGCAGGGCCGCGTATCCTGGTGTGCCGTAAATGACTTTTGCCGGGAAATTGGATTTGGCGTACTGCCGTACGCCGGTGACGCGGAAAACAGCGGTGATCCCGTCGGCGAGCGTCACCTCGACGGTGTCCCCGGGGTGGAGAGCTCCTAGACGGAAGAAGACGGCAGGGCCCTGATAGCTGTCGACATGACCTTCGATGACCGATATCCCGATCTGGCCGGGCGTCGCTGAGTACCTGTACCATGCCGCCTCATTGGCCCGCGTGTTGAGCGACGGTACCTGAATCGTGCCGCCGGAGCTGATTCCCAGGTGGAGCAGTTTCGAGTGGACGCCAATAGCCGGGATATCGACGGACACCGGCAGCGAGCGGCGCAGCGATGGCCCGTGGGCCTTGCCTTGGGATGGCCCGGTAGCGCCCGCGGCCGCCAGGGAGGGCTGCGGTGCATGCACCTGGGCAGCGACCGCGACGCCGACAGCGACGGCGCCGGCCATGATGAGAAGGACGCCGAGCAGTCCGGCAATGCGGGCACGGAGGTTCACGGGCGTACTGGGCGGGCAGGCGTGCGCTGATTGCGGCCAGGACATGACCACACGAAACCCGGCTATACGACGCCACTCAGCATCCGCCAATGCCGTCGTTCCTCCCTACGTCTTCCCCCGTGCGCCCTGCTCCCGTAGCCTGATATTTAAGGGTGATCAGGCCATCGTGTGCCTGTGCCGTCCGTGGGCCTTACCTTTATGGCCGTCGCCGTTTCCGGGGATCTGTCTTCGGTCGGCGCGGCAGCGGCCGGGTCGCGTTTCCGCCTCCGGGAGCCGGTTTCTCGTGCCGGGACCCGGAAACGGGGCCGCCACCTGCCGGACGCATGAGGAGGCTCCATGAAGGTGCGCACAACCATCGCGGGGACGGGGCTCAGCGCGAGGTTGGCCTTCATTGGCTGCTGCACCATGACCATACTCGCTTCCGCGGCAGTCTCGGCTTGCACGGGGTCCACGCCCTCGGCGGTACCGACTTCATTCTCACCCGCAGTACCCACCTCGCCAACGTCGGCTATCTCGGCTAGCAGCACGGCTGCCGGCTCCGCGAGCGCGAGCGCCAGCCCATCGGCCAGCGGGGCGGTATCGCCGTCGGCGACGCCAACGGTGACGCAGACTGCGCCGACGTCCGCGACGCCGAGCCCCTCGGCCAGCCCGCTCCCCACCGTGCCCCCCGCCACTGGCGGCGGAGGCACGGCCGGATTCCAGGACACCCTGCTCTTCGCCCTCGGCGGAGCGGCCGTGCTAGCCGGCGCCGCGAGCATCGCTTACCGCAGAAAGGTCATCAGAAAGCGATGACACCGGTTCGCTAGAACACGCGCTGGATAGGGGCTAAGGCCAGCGCAGGCCCGCTGGCGATTAGGCAGCCACCCGGTCTGCTGCTCACCTCGGCGTGGCCGGTCGCGCAGATCACGGCGGAGTGCCGTCAGGGGTCAGGAAGTTGGCTGTCGGGCTGTTATCTGGCCCTGTTTCCAGAAGATGTACGGCTAGCATTATAGTCAGGATTGCCAACTAAGGATCTCGCACGAAGCTACAGGACGGTTGAATCCGGAAGCTTCGACGATCTGCCGCGACTGGCCAAGATTCAGAGTTATGCCAGCGCCATCGCCCAAGTCAGTATGGTGCTGTGCGAAGACCTTGTTCTGGCTATTGACCAGCTCTACGTTCACGCTATGGATCGTTACGACAGTGCCGCCTATATTGGTGAGGGTCATCTGATAGGCGTTGAATGGTTTTCCATGTGATGCGACCTGAGTTACGCCGTCTATCGTGCGCTCATTAGAGAAACCGCCTATGCACGATGTAGACAGATTGGAAGAGTTAATATTTTGACTAACAGGTTGCGGCTGCGCTGAACGCATCTCCTGGTGTCTCGTGAACCCAAGCATCGCATCCAGCAAAAGAAAGATTGCCGCCAGGCTAATGATTACGTCTGCCAGTCTAAACAGTATATGTTTGTGCCGAATATCCATGCTTACTTCCTGCCGTGAAGACGGACATATTGTAGCATACCCGGCACTTTCCCGTTCTGGGGAATTCTGCCCGCCAATATCCGCGATGGGCCAGCATTACTGCCAGACTTTCTGGGTTTGGAGCACTAATACTCAAGCCGTGAATCGTGAACTTATTAGTAGCACGCGCACATCAGACTTTTCCCGCCCTCATCATCCAGCTGGCCGGCGACGGCACGGTGACCTCCACCATCACCGCGTTCTCCAAGCCCGCCACACAGCTGGCAAAGGCAGCGTGCCGGTCTGACCCGCGTTCGCGGGCTCCAAATTCACCCCAGAATGGCCGCGGGAATGAAAGCCACAGCAAGATGCCCTCTTCAAATCTGGCAGAGGGCCGGCGCCATGGCGATCCACGCCGATCGCGCCGACCGGCTGCCGGTATCCGGCCAGCGGTGCTCCAGGACGGTCACGTTGAGCACCTCCGCAGACGAATTCCGGCCGCAGGTCCAGCGGCAGCAAGGCGGGAGACAGAACCGAAGATCACGCCATGCAGCTTCACCGGCGATGCGGACGGGCGTTGTGCCCGCTGGGGTAGGCCCTTGTACCCTGCTGCCGGAGCCAGGGCGGCGGTGCAATGAGACTGGATTCGCGCTAGGGGGAGGAATGACATGCTCGCCCGTTTCCTGAAGTGGACCGGATTCACCCTGATGGTCCTGTCGACCCTCATCGCCGGAATCTTCATCGTCGGCGAAACCTTCACCGACCCAGGCGGCTGGAAGGCGGCCGGGCTCGTCGCCGCGTGGGCCGTGCCGCTGGCGGTGCTCGCAGCCCTGGCCTGGTACCGGCCCGGCTGGGCGGTTCCCGTCTGCGTCGTCGTGACCGGGGCGCTGATCGGCATCAGCATCTGGTTCACGGTGAGCCCACGAGGCAAAGGGCCTACCGAGGCCATCCTCACCTTCGCCCTGGCCGCCGCGATCGCCGTGCTCGGCCTGAAACGGACGGGGGTGGCCGGGGTGCTGCTGCTCGTCGTCGGCATCGTCCCGTTCGCCGTGAACAGCCTGGGAAGAGGTCATGGCGCGAACTCGCTCGCAGCAGTGAGTCTCGCGCCTGTCATTACCGGGATCCTGTACCTGCTCTCCGCGAGTAGCAAGGGCGGCCGGCCAGCACCGTCAGCACGCACAGACACTGGAACTGGGGAACTGCCGAAGGCGGCATGACCGCGCCGGGCTCACCGCCGGGCCCCGGATCCCAGACCCAGCACGCTGCGAGCACAACGCCCTTCACCGCGGCCGCGGTGAA
>DPMS01000189.1 GCA_003541285.1 Actinomycetota bacterium | reverse complement strand
CCGCCGCCACCGCCGCCACCCGGAGCTCACCAGCCCGTTCCGGATCTTGCCTGTTAGGTTTCGGCCAGGTCAGGCCGGATGGCTCATCCGGGCGGAAGACAGGCCGCGCCGCCCGCCCGCATGGGCGGCTGGCTACCGCGCGGCTGGCGGGCGAAACCCGCCAGAAATCCCCTCTTGACGTCAGCCGTAACACGTTTAGCATGGCAGTATCCTGCCGACGGTATACAATCTGAGGAAGTGGCACGTGTACCACGAGCTCACGGTATGGTCCCGCGGAATCATCATGGACAAGGAGGCGCGCGACGTCTCCTCCTGTGTCGCGGCCGCCGCACGCGCGCTGGGCTACTACGCCGACAACGTCAGTGACTACGTAGACGACCCGGACCGGACGAACTGCCTGGTCCGCCGGTACGCCCGGTTCGGCGACTCGCCGATTGTGGACCGTTTTGTCTACGAGAACCCGCACCCGGACTGGGTGGTGCTGGTCGAGGAAACGATCATCAAGGCGGTCAACTTCCTGCGCGGGACCCCCGAACGGGGCGGCGTCGTGGTGGTCAACTCGGTCCGCGACCCGCAGTACCTGCTCAAGTTCCTGCCCGACGAGATGAAGGCCAAGATCTCCAAGTTCGTGGTGGTGGACGCGGTGGGGCTGGCGGAGCAGCGCGGCCGGAGCCCATGGATGTTCGTCCGCAACCTGTCGGAACTGGCCTTTGACCGGATGTCCACCGAGGGCGCCGAGGAACGGCTGGCGATCGGGCTGGGTATCGCCGCCCCGCTGATCGGCGCGCTGACCGCCGCCACCGGCGTGCTGCCGGTGGAGCAGGTCGCCGATCACGTGGCCGACGCCGACGCCATGCTGCGGGGCGCCGCCCAGCACGCGGTCGTGGACCTGGCAGCCACGGCTGCGTCCCCGGAGGCCGCCGACGCGGTCCCCGCCACCCACGCCGCGTCCGCCGGCTGACCCCTAGCGAGGAGGCTCCATGTCCGTCCGCGGCACGCGGATCCCGCCACACCTGCAGCTGCCCATCGCCGGGGTGACCCCGCCACCGACCGAAAAGGACGGCCAGCGGCTCTTCCCCACCGGGAATTTCCGGTTCTACCGCCCCGTCTACCGCGACAAGACCCCGCCCTGCAACAACGCCTGCCCGACCGGCGAGCAGATCCAGAAATACCTGGACTACGTCAAGCACGAGCGTTACCTCGACGGTTACCTCACGATCCTGAACGACAACCCGATGCCGTCGGTCACCGGCCGGGTCTGCTACCACCCGTGCGAGACGGCCTGCAACCGGGCCGCGCACGACGAGCCGATCGGCATCCGCAGCGTCGAGCGGTTCCTCGGTGACTACGGCCTGGCCCTGCCCGAAGACCCCATCGCCGGCACCCTTCCCCCGCTGAACGGCACCACCGTGGCCATCGTCGGTTCCGGGCCCGCGGGCCTGGCCTGCGCATATCACCTGCGCCGCCGCGGGTACTCCAGCGTGATCTTCGAGGTGCTGGAGAAGCCGGGCGGGATGCTGCGGGCCGGGATCCCGCACTGGCACCTGCCGGAGGAGATCCTGGACGCCGAGGTCGCCAAGCTGGTCGCGCTCGGCGGGATCGAGATCCGCTGTGGTGTCCGGGCCGGGCGGGACGTCAGCTGGGACGAGCTGCGCTCCTACCCGGCGGCCTTCCTCGCGCTGGGCCAGGATGTCGGCCGGCGCCTGCCGGTCGAGGGCATCGAGGCCCGCGGCGTCACCGGCGCGCTTGAGTTCCTGCGCGAGGCCGGCCTTGGGCGGCCGGTGCAGGTGGGCCGCCAGGTGCTGGTGATCGGCGGCGGGAACACCGCGTCCGACGCGGCGCGCAGCGCCATCCGCCTTGGTGGCGGCGAGGCGACCATCGCGAGCCTGGAAGCCGAGGACGAACTGCTCATCGTCCCTGAGGACCTGATCCAGGCCAGGGAGGAAGGGGTCGCGTTCGCGCCGAACACGTCACTGGTCAAGGTGCTGTCGGAGGATGGTCACGTCACCGGGGCCGTGCTGTGCGACGCCCGGCTGGGCAAGGACGCGAGTGGTGCCGTGCGCCCCGAGCTGATCCCCGGCACCGAGCGTGAAGTCGCCTGCGACACCATCCTGATCGCGATCGGGCAGATCCAGCAGCTGGAATGGCTGCCAGACCGGCTCAGCGACCGCGGGGTGATCACCGCCGACGAGCACGGCCGGGTGGAAGGCAACATCTTCGTCGGCGGCGATGTCATGCGCGGGCCGTCGATGGTGGTGGACGCTCTCGGCGACGGCAAGCGGGCGGCGCGCGACATCGACCGTGTGCTCACCGCGGAAGCTCTCGGCCCCGAGCCGGAGGTCCAGGTCATGTCCTACCAGGGCCTCAACGCTGCCTACTTCCGGCACGCGCCGCGGATCGAGGCGCCCCTGACCCTCGCCGCGGAGCGCCGCCGCAGCCAGCAGGTCGAGGTCACCCTCGCCTACAGCCAGGAGGAGGCCATCGCCGAAGCCGACCGCTGCATGAGCTGCGGGGTCTGCAACGGCTGCGACAACTGCTACATCGTCTGCCCGGACGTGAGCGTCATGCGCGACACCCGGGAGAACGGGCATTACGCGATCCGCACGACCTACTGCAAGGGCTGCCTGGTCTGCGTGCAGGAATGCCCGACCGGCTGCCTGGAGAAGGTCCCGGAAATGGATTTCGACGATCCCGCCGACGTCACCCGGATGGAAACCGCCTTCGCACCCTACGACGGCGCGCACGCCGAGCAGTCGGCGTTCACCAACCAGCTCATCGAGGAGACCATCGCCGAATATGACGCCACCCGTAAGGCGCCGGCCGGCAACGGCAAGACCACATTCACACCGAACGGAGACTCCGGGGTGAGGCCATGACCACGGTTCATGTCGATGGGGGCTGGGCAGGGCAGCCCGACTACGGCCCGGGCAGCAGGACACCCGACGGCGAGCAGATGCTGGCCGGCCTGGCCGGCACCCGCAAGCGGCTGAACGGCTGCGCGGCGGCGGCCTACGCTGCCCTGTACGCCAACGTCGATGTGATCACCGCCTACCCGATCCGGCCCTACACCGCGATCATGATGAACCTGTCCCAGTTCGTCGCCGACGGGATCCTCGACGCCGAGTACATCGTCGCCGATGGCGAGCACTCCCAGCTGTCGGCGGCGTTCGGCGCCGGATCGTGCGGGGCGCGGGCGTTCACCGGGTCCTCCGGCGTCGGCGTGACCTACGGCTACGAGCTGTACTCGATCATCTCCGGCGCCCGGATCCCGGTGCACATGTCCATCGCCGACCGCACCCTCGACCCGCCCGGCGACTTCGGCTCCGAGCACACCGACGCGCTGTGCACCCGGGACATGGGCTGGCTGATGGGCTGGGCGGCGACCCCGCAGGAGGTCTTCGACAAAACCCTGATCGCCATGGCCATCGGCGAGGACCCGCGGGTGCTGCTGCCGCAGATGGTGGTGCAGGACGGGTATTTCGTCTCCCACATCGCGGGCGAGGTCGAGATGCCCAACGTGGCGCAGGTGGACACCTATCTGCCGCCGTACCGGCTGCCGTTCCCGCTCGACCCGCGCAAGCCGGTCTCGCACGGCCCGCAGATCCACCCCTCGCAGGGGCCGCCGCTCCAGCTGGAGCGGGCACGGGCGATGGAGGACGCGATCCCGGTGATCCGGGACAAGACCGACGAGTTCGCCGCCGCGTTCGGCAGGCACTACCCGCATTTCGTCGAGGAGTACATGCTCGACGACGCCGACATCGCCATCGTCATCTCCGGCGGGCACTCGGTCACCTGCCGGGCCGCGATCAGGCTGCTGCGCGAACGGGGCATCAAGATCGGGATGGCCCGGCTGCTGTGGATCCGCCCGTTCCCCAGCGAGGACCTGCGCCACGCCCTGCGCGGCGTCAAGGCCGTCGGCGTGGTGGAGACCAACCTGGGCCTCGGCGGCTCGACCTATGGCGGCATCCTCGCGCCGGACGTGACCGGCGCCCTGTACTACGCGGAGAACCGGCCGCTGGTGACCTCGTTCATGGCCGGCCTCGGCGGCGAGACCGTCCCCGCGGCCGAGTTCGAGTGGATGGCCGGCAAGCTCATGCAGGCGGCCGAGCAGGGCCGCGTCGAGAAGGCAGCGCACTGGGTGGGGTTCGAGGAATGACCACCCCCATGACCCGTCCCCACGGCACAGCACAAGGAGCCCGCTGATGGCTAAGGAAGTGATCCGCCAGCACCTCCCGCTGATGGAGGAGGAAGGCCGCGGCGCCGCGACCGACGACGATGCCGGCCGTGACCGCCACTACCTGCCCGAACTCCCCGACGAGGACCCCTACCAGGCCGGTCACCGCACCTGCGCGGGTTGCGGGCCCGCCATCGAGTACCGGTGGGTGCTCAAGGCAGCAGGCCAGGACACGGTGGTGGCCGGGCCGACCGGCTGCATGTACGTGGCGAACTCGACCTACCTGTGCACCCCGTACACGGTGCCCTGGGCGCACACGCCGATCGCCAGCGGCGGCTCCTTCACCGCCGGCGTCGCGGCCGGGTACGAGGCGCTGATCCGCAAGGGCCGCCACCCCGGGCCCTTCCCGAACATCATCGTCATGGCCGGCGACGGCAGCGCGTCCGACATCGGGCTCGGCTCGATCTCCGGCGCCCTGTACCGCAATCACGACGCGCTGTTCATCTGCTACGACAACGAGTGCTACGCCAACACCGGCATCCAGGTCTCACCGACCACCCCGTACGCGGGGATGACCACGTTCACGCCGTTCGGCAAGGCGATCCCGGAAGGCAAATCGCTGCCGCCCAAGAACCTGGCCAAGATGATGGCCGAGGGGCACCCGCACTGTTACGTGGCCACGACCACGGTCGGCTACCCGGTCGACCTGATGAACAAGACCCGCAAGGGCCTCAACCATCATGGCGCCGCGTTCATGCACTGCTTCACGCCATGCCAGAAGGGCTGGGTCTACCAGACCTCGATGACGGTCGAGATCGGCCGCCGGGTGGTGGAGGCCGGCCTGTTCCCGGTCTGGGAATACGACCCGGAGGAACGCAAGTACCACTACTTCCACCCGCCGGTGCAGCGCCCGGTCACCGACTACCTGGCCATGCAGGGCCGGTTCGGCCACATGCTGCCCGAGCACATCGCGGCCATCCAGGTGCAGGCCAACCGCAACTGGGAGGACATCGGGATGGACGTGCCCGCCGAGCTCCGGGCGGGTGAGGACCCGGAGAAGCACCTGCGCCTGCGCGACGAGACCTACTCGATGCCGCTGAACCGCGGCGTCGGGGCCTGACCCCCAGTTCCTGTCCCCTACCCGCCAAGGAACGTGATGCCGACCCCCTGGCAGCTCTGTTTCGATGATGGTCACCAGCAGCGGTACCTGCCTGACCGCGCGGCCGTGCTGCGCTATGTGCTGGCGATCGGGCCGAAGGCTGCCAGCAAGCGTTTCGAGGTCTTCGCGGAGTCTGGCCCCATCCAGCTGGCTGACGGCAGGCCCGGAGGGCGTGCCTTCTCACTGGTCGAAGTGATCGACTTGAGCCGTCCGGGCGAGATGGAACGGCTCCGCGCGGACCTGGCCGGGCTGGCGGACGGCAGCACTCCGCAAGAAAGTGTGCGCAGAGGGTTGCCAACCGAGCCGGAATCGCACACATTCGATGTGGAGGGCGGCCCCCTTCACCGGAGACCGGCATGAGCGGCCCCGACGGACAGGCGATCCCTGGCCCTGGGGGGACGGCGCCGCCGAACCCACGCACGATCATTCCCCTGATACCCGGGGTTGCCCGGCCACGGGGCGAGCGACGTGCGGCGATGCAGCAGGCGGTCGTCGAGGTCGTCCGTCATCTCGTGCTCGAGGCAGTGCCGCCGGAGCACCGCTCACCCCTTTTCGACCAGGCCCGGGATCTGCTCACCGAGGCGGGCTGGGGTCTGGACGAACTCTTCGAGGCTGCCGAGGACGGGCCCGCACGCAGTGCCCTGTTCAGAGCGCTCGGACTGGAAACCTAGGGCGGAAGGCTCACCGGCCAGCGGCCCGGAGTCTGGAATCTGGAGGCGGACATGGCGGATAAGCAGGAGTCCCGCCACGACCGGATACGCCGCGGCCTGGTCATGTTAGCCAGCACCCGGGCGCCGGGTCCGCGCGGCCCCCCGGTAAGCGCGTGATGGACGGCGCCGCGCCGGCCGCCGCTGGCAGCCTGCCGGTGCCCCTGCGCTCCTCCCGCGGTCATGGCCCGGACCGAATGTCCGGGCCGCCCGGGACCGATACACCACCCAGCGGATTCCCGCCATTCCGGTAGGGCATCCCCTGCACCCTCCGGCCCTGCATCCGCCGGGCCTGGAAAAACGAGTCAGCCTACGTCTCGTATGAAAGGTATCGGTGGCGACCAATGGGCGCGACATCCGGTAGTGTCACCTATCAGGAAGTAACTAATACAACCGGCCGGGTATTCCGGGTCGGTGAGACACCAAAGCAGATTCTGGGCTATGGCCGCTGGGTCCCGATCATGGCGGCGTGGCTCGCCATGTGCCTGGCCGGCCTGCTCGAGTACACGTGGGGCGCACTGAACGGCTCGCTCGCGGCCGTCCACCACTGGGGTCCTGGCCCGGTGTTCTGGGCGTTCTCGTTCTTCGTCATCTTCGAGTCGTTCATCCAGATCATCACCGGGGTCCTGCGTAACCGCGGGATACTCAGCGTCCGGTGGGCGACGGTCGCGGGTGGCCTCATCTGCGGCATCGTTGGCTACGGGATCCTGGCCACCGCGTCGTCGATCTGGCAGGCCTATCTCGGGTATGCGGTGCTCGGCGGCATCGGGTCCGGGATGGTGTACTCAAGCTGCATCAACATCGTGGCCAAGTGGTACCCCGAGAAGAAGGGCTGGCGTACCGGTTTCGTCAATGGCGGCTGGGCCTACGGCGCCGTGCCCTTCATCTTCATCATCGGCGCGGCCAGCAGTGGCGGCGGCGCCAGCACGATGAGCCCGAGCACGCTCAAGACATACATCATCATCCAGGGCGCCATCATGACCGTCGGCATCGGGGTCGCCGGATTCCTCATGAAGGACCCACCGAAGAACTGGTGGCCGAAGGAGATCGACCCGCTCGACTGGAAGAAGCGCAGCACCCGTGACCTGCTGTCCAACCCACCGGCCCTGCGGCACTACAACCTCGGTGAGATGTGGCGTACCCCGCAGGCTAAATGGATAGGGGCCCAGTACGCCCTCTATGTCGGCTGCTCCCTGTTCGGCGTGGCCTACTACTACGGGTTCGCGGAGGCGATGGGCCTGGGGTCGGTCGCGGCCGCGGTCGGCTTCGCCGGGTTCTCACTCGCCGACGGCCTTTTCCGGCCTGTATACGGATACATATCCGAATTCATCGGCCGAAGGCGGACCATGATCTACGCATACTCGGGCAACGTCGCGTTCCAGCTGCTGGCCTACTTCGCGGGGTCGGCACACAATGCGCCGTTGTTCGTCATCTGCGCGGTCATCTCGGGTGGCCTGTCCGGCGCCAACTTCCCGATGACCGCAGCACTCGTCGCCGACTACTACGGCGAGACCAACAACGCCGTCAACTATGGGTCCATCTACGCGTGGAAGGCGCTCGGCGGCAGCTTCGCCGGCGGCGTCGCGGCCCTGATCATGACCGGGACCTTGTACGGGACCGCGCACTTCCACTGGATCCTGGGCTTCTTCTTCGGCGCCGCGCTCGGCGCACTGGCGGCGCTGACGCTGGTGTTCTTCTGCAAGCGGCCGACCGTGGAGCAGATGGAGCGTGCCGCTGGGGTGAAGGCGGCCAGTCCCAGGACCGCCGTCGCCTAGCCTGACCGCCGGTCAGCCGGCCTGAATCATGATCGTGGTGGGTTCGATGTGCCCCCGCGGAGAACCCACCACGATCATGGAAGGGAGCGGCCGCGCCAGGGCGCGCCGCATGAGGAACGGAGCAGCCGGTGACTGAGGGTTTCCCGTACGAACTCCGGCTCCCGCTGGCCCCCTACCGGTTCGAATGGCGGGACGAGGCGGCGGTGGATGCGCGCAAGCAGGCCACCGACCTGTACTCGGAGGAGTGCTACACGCACGCCGACGGCACCAGCACCGTCATCCGCGAGTACCGGTCGGACGGCACCTTCCACATCCTGTCGGATCGCGGCGAGATCGAACTCGTCGACAACGCCCAGGATCCATACGCCCCCGACCCCGTCAGCGTGGTGCGCCTGCCCTGATCTGACCACCGGTAAGCGGGGCAGGCGAGCGGGGGCAGGAGAGCCGTGCGGGGCCGTGCCGCCCCGTCAGCTAGCCGGCCGGTGATAGGCGGTCCGGGTGCGCTCGGTGTGCTTGCCGGCGATCAGGGCGGCCCGCTCCCCGTCGCCACACTCGATGGCTTCGACCAGGTCGAGGTGCTCGGCGCACGATTCGTGCCCGCGCAGGGGTGCGACCAGCCGGTAGTACCAGCGCACCCGTCGCCCCACGATCTCGGTCAGTTCGGCCAGGACGGCGTTGCCAGCCATCCGGGCCAGTTCCGCATGGAAGTGGTTGTTCACGGTCACGAACCGCGCCGTGTCACCAGCCTCGACCGCGGCCTCCCCCTCGTGGCAGATCACGCGCAGCCTGGCCACCTGCTCAGAGGTCGCCGCCCGCGCGGCCAGCCGGGCCGTTTCGACCTCAAGCAGTTCACGGACGTCCAGCAGCTGGTCCACTTCCTGATCGGTGGGCACGTGCACGAAGGCGCCCTGGTTGGGCCGCAGGTCAACCCAGCCTTCCGCTTCCAGCCGGTGCAGGGCTTCCCGGACCGGCTGGCGGCTCACCCCGAGCTGGCGGGCAAGCTCGGTCTCCACCAGGTGCTGGCCGGGCCGCAGCCGTCCGGCCACCACGAGCTCGACCATCGCCTCGTAGACCGACTGCCGCAGTGGCACCGGCCGCTCCACCGGGCGGATCGGGCCGACCTCATCGGCGGGCGCAGTGTCCACAGTCATGCTGATCTCCCAGGCCACCTCGCTGGCTCCGGCAAACACGCCTGCACACGCTGGAGAAGGATATGCTGCCCGGCCGCTACTCATAGCATATCGGTTCCTGTATCCAAAATGCGCTCTGCCATCTGAGGTAATGCAACCCGGATGCGGGCGTGACTGGCCTGCCCCCCAACTTCCGTTAGGCATGAGAATGCTGGACGATAGCGGGATGACAGCTGAGGTGCAGGGCGTGATTGCCCGGGGCAAGGGGAAACCCGTCGAAATCGCCACCGTGCTGGTGCCTGACCCCGGGCCGGGCGAGGCACTGGTCGCCGTCCAGGCGTGCGGCGTCTGCCACACCGACCTGCACTACCGCGAGGGCGGC
>DPMS01000184.1 GCA_003541285.1 Actinomycetota bacterium | reverse complement strand
TGGGGACGGCGAGCCAGACGCGAGTGGTTCCCGGCCGGGTAGCCCTCGGCGGCGAGGCCGCGACCGAGAACCAGGTAGGTCACCTCGGTGAGGCTGACCGGGACCTTCGGCCATGGCAGACGAATGTTCTGCGGTGTATGGCGATAGGTATAGCCAAGCGGGAGCCGCCGGCAAGGGGGCGCATGATGGCCGGTTACGGGAGCAAGAGCGCCGACCGGCGGCAACTGGTGGCGAGCCCAGTTCACCGGGCGATGTCGGAGACGGACACGCCGCTGGAAATGTTCGAGTCGGAGGAGTTGCTGCCCTCGCCGGCGGCGGCAGATGCGATGGAGCGGTCGCTGGCCGTGACCCGGAGACATGCGGCCGCCGGCACTGTTTACGACAGCGACGGCATGGTGGCGCCAGGCGTGGTAGCCGATCTGGCCGGGGCTGGCTACTGGGGTCTGCGGGCCGGGGCCAAGTACGGCGGCAGTGGCGCCTCGTTCGGTGTCTGGGCCCCGTATGTGGCGAAGATGACGGCAGTCGACCCGTGGGTGGCGGGGCTGTCCTCTCCCCATGCTGCCCTGGGGCCGGTCAACCTGATCGGGAGGTTCGGGGACGACGAGCAGAAACAGCGTCTGCTTCCTCCGCTGGCACGCGGCGAGCGGCTCGGCGCCTTCGCCGTTACCGAGCCTGGCACGGCGTCGGACTGGGGCGCCATCCGCACCACCGCAGCCCGCAGTGGGGGCGGCCTCCTGCTGACCGGGGAAAAGCTGTTTATCAGCAACGTTGCGCCTGGGCGGACAGCCGGGGTGCTGTGCCAGATCGACGGCCGCCTCACGATGCTCATCGTGGAACTGCCGCTCACCGAGGATGATCGGTTCCGGACCGTCAGCTATGACCTGCGCGCCCCCCGCCACATCACCAATCGCGCACTCATCTTCGACCAGTTCCCCGTTCCCGCCGCCAACGTGCTCGACGCCAATGGGCGTTCGGCCGCCTACCACGGGCTTAACCACGGCCGGGTGCTGGTCTGCGCGTTCTCGGCCGGAATCCTGCGGCTCATGGCCGGCACCCTGATCCCGTGGGTGCAGACCCGGGAAACGTTCGGCGCGGTGATCGGGAGCCGCGAGCTGGTGCAGCGGCGTCTCGGGCGGCTCGCCGCCCGCATCGTCGCCTGCGACGCGCTCACGGCCTGGGCTTCCCAACTGCTCGACCGGGACTACCGCGGCGAGCTCGAGTGCGTCCTGACCAAGGTATTCGGCAGCGAGGCGGTCAAGGAAGCCACCGTCGACCTGCTCCTGAAGACCCACGGAAGCCGGGCGTTCCTCCCCGGCAACCTGTTCTCCGATTCCATATATGACCTGCTGGCTCCGACCGTATTCGAGGGCGAGAACGAGATCCTTACCCTCGGCTTCTTCTCGTCACTGGCCAAGGCCCGCCTGGCGAGCCCGGGTCCCGGCTTGCCGCTGGCGCAACTCCGCCCAGCATCAACGCCCCACCTCGAAGAATTGGCGGTGGCCGCCGCAGCCGAACTGCACGGCGCAGGCCGCGAGATCGACTCCGCGTTGCACCACGAGGGGGCCGCGCTTGCCCAGCATCAGGCCACGGCGGTAGAGCTAGCCCAGCGGGTCCAGCAGGCTGCCGTCATGCTCGTTGTCAGCCGCTACGGCGCCCGGCAGAACGATCCGCTCGTCCGCAACGCCGCCGCCTGCATGGCGTCCGAACTGGGTCAGCGATTGTCCGGCAGCCGTCCTACCGCCACCTACCACCGCATGCTCACCGACCTGGGTGCGGCGGTCGCGGAGGACAGGTTCTCTCCGGTGGCCGAGGCTCCGAGGGGAACAGTCGCCATGCCCAGCCACGTGCCGGACCCGCGTGGGAGACCTGACGATCGGCGCTGACCGAGACCCGGGTGAGCCGAACGGGGAGCCGGTACCGGCAGACATCAGCCGCGGCGGGGCAACCACCGGTGGTCACCGCGCGGCGACCCGGCGCAGCCGCCAGGCCGCCAGGCAGAGGAGAACGGCTGCGAAGGCCAGCAGGCCGACGCCTACCGCCTGCTGCTCGGTGCGCAGCGTCGAGCCCAGCAGCAGGCCGGCCCCGGCTCCGACCAGGGCGATCACGGTGAGCGGGGCGCCCGCCGCCAGTGGGTCACCCCAATGGACCCCAAACGCCAGGGCCGAGCCAACCATGATCACCAGGCCCTGAAGCATCGCCACCGCGAACCGGCCGATCCCCTGGCCGAGCACTATTGACGTGGCGGACGTCGGCGTGGCGAGCATCCGGCGCGCCACGCCCAGACGGCGAGCCTCGATGAGCGAAACAGACCCGATCATCGACATCACGAAGATGAACAGGACCATCTCCGAACTGGCGCCGAGGTCGAACCAGCCCATCGTCGCCGGGAAGAGTGCCTTGCCCACGGCTGTCGTCCGGACGCCCCGTGCCGCCGCGCCGATGGTGTCCAGGATCTCCTCGACCCGCCGTCGCGCCGCCGGGCCCCCGCATACCGTACAGGCTGGCGAAGCTGACCCCGTCCACCGCGAGGAGGTCACCGAAAGCCTTGCGGAGACCGCGGCACAGGAGAACCGGTGCGGCCGTTTCCGCCTCTCCCGCGCCTGGGCCCACGGTGCCAGCCGTTCGTGCCATCGTGTTCCTCCTGGGCGGGCGGTTTGATGCTCAGGCTCACGGCCCAGCATCGGTTCCGGGCCTCCGCCGCGGGAGCGGCCAAAGGCCACCGATCCCAGGACCTCAGGCCCGGAACCGCACATGCTTGCCGCCCCTGCGGCCGAACGCCCTAGACGCTGCTTCTGCCGCCGGAGCCCTGACGGCGTGGGCGTTACTGGACAGCTGGCCGAGGTCGAGGCCGTCGCCGAGGCCGTCGCCGTCGCCGTTGCCCCGCAGGTTGACACCTGACGCCGGGTTACCTGACCCTAGGGTCAGATGACCACTGGCCAGGACACCGAGTCCGCCGGCGGCCCCGGAGCGCAGCCCGGCGGTGTCTCCCGGTGGACCGACCTCGGCGGTCCCGTCCATTACCTCGACTTCGGCGGCCCTGCCAACGGCCCCGTGATCGTCTGTGTGCACGGGCTTGGTGGTTCGGCGGTGAACTGGATTGCGGTCGCGCCGCTGCTGACCGGTACCTGCCGGGTCCTGGCGCCGGATCTGGCCGGGCACGGCCTCACCCAGTCGGCTGGGCGTGGCACGGACGTCGTGGCGAACAGGGTGCTGCTGCACCAGTTCATCGAATCCGTGCCCACGGGCCCGGTGATCCTCATGGGCAACTCGATGGGCGGCATGATCTCGCTGCTGGAGGCCGACGCGGCCGCTGGCACCGTGGCCGGCCTGATCCTGATCGACCCGGCCCTGCCGTTCGTGCCTGCCCGGCCAGACCCCTCGGTCGCCATGATGTTCGCGCTATCCCTCATTCCCGGGCTGGGCAGGGCGATGCTGGCCCGCCGCCGCCGGGCCTCACCCGAGCAGTTCGTCGCCAGCATCCTGCGGCTGTGCTGCGTGGACCCGTCGCGGATCACCGCGGACGTGATCGCCCGGCATATCGAGGTGGCGAACCAGCGGGTCACCTTCACCGGTGTCGACAAGGACTTCTCCGCCGCCATCCGGTCGGTGATCTCGACCGTCGGTTACCCCGGTGGCCGGGCTTACCGGCGGCTGACCCGCTCGGTCCGCTGCCCGGTCCTGCTGGTACACGGGACCGGCGACCGGCTGGTGCCCATCGCGGCCGCACGGGCGGCTGCGCGCGCCAACCTCGCCTGGTCGCTGGCCGAATTCCCCGGCGTGGGCCATGTCCCGCAACTGGAAGTACCAGCCCAGACCGCCCAGGTGATCGCCGAGTGGCTCAACTCGGCGGGACGTGGCGCAGCGCAAGCCGCCGCTGGAGGCCCGCCGGGCGAGCGGGGACGCAGGAGCTTACAGGGGCCACGCGCACGAGCGGGGCGATGTGGCGAACGTCCCGGCAGCGTAGGCATAACGCCGGTACCGCAGGCGCCCCCGCACACCGCAAGCTGCCAGTAAGTCCGCGGCGGCCCGCCCGCTCGCCTCGTCCTGCTGGACGGCCACACGGCTGGCGTCCTGGCTCCGCACATATGCCTGCGTTCAGGGGAAACAAGGCAATGGATTTCAATCTCGCGGTGATCCCGGCTGAGACGGCCGGGTCATCGCCCGGCAGGCCGGTGGCTGTCTACGCGGGCGGCCAGATGGGCTACGGCGAACTGGACGGCATGTCTGACCGGCTGGCCACCGGCCTGGAACGGGCCGGGCTGCGGCCCGGGGACGTGGTGGGCCTCCAGTTGCCCAACATCCCGCAGTTCCTGATCGCCTATTTCGGGATCCTCAACGCTGGTGGCGCCGTCATGCCGCTGAACGTGATGCTCGAAGCCCCTGAGGTCGCGTTCCAGCTGCGGGACTCCGGCGCCAGGTTCCTCCTCACCTTCGAGGCGATCCTCGACGACGCGGCCAGGGGTGCCGACGTGGTCATCACCGTCCTGCCGCTGTTCCACATCTTCGGCATGTCCCCCATCCTGAACGTCTGCGTGCGATTCGGCTGCACCACGTCGCTCGTCCCGCGTTTCGATCCCGCCGCGGTGCTCACCGCCATCCAGCGGGACCGGGCGACCATCTTCGATGGTGTGCCCGCCATGTTCACCGGCCTGCTGGCGTACCCGGCGCTTGCTGGCTACGGCGTCTCGCCGGGGAACGCTCGCGGCAAGGTCGTGAAGGATGAACTGGTCCGTGATCACGGCGGGAAGGATTCACGGAACGCTGCCGGGGGAGGCGGGCCATGGAACGAATGAGCACGCTCGACGCTGGGTTCTACTTCGTCGAGCACAAGAACGTGCCGATGCATCTCGGCTCGCTGGTGGTGTTCGAGGGGCCCGCGCCCGCCTACCAGGATCTCGTTGACCTGTACGCGGCGAAGCTTCCGCTGGTGCCGCGCTACCGCCAGGTGGTGCGGACCGTGCCGCTGCAGGTCTTCCGTCCGGCCTGGGCCGACGATGAGCATTTCGAGATCGGCTATCACGTCCGGCACGCCGCGGTGCCCAAGCCGGGTGGAGCCCGGCAACTGCGGCATCTGGCCGGGCAGATCTTCGCGCAGCGCCTCGACCGTGACCGGCCGCTGTGGGAAGCGTGGTTCCTGGAGGGAATCGAGGATGACCGCTGGGCGATCATCTCGAAGGTGCACCACTGCATGGTGGATGGCATCGGCGGCACCGATCTGATGACCGAGGTGTTCGATCACGGTCCCGATGCTGCCCGGCTGGCGCCGGTGTCCTGGGATCCAGAGTCGGCGCCATCGGCGGTACGCCTGGTGGCCGGTGGCATCAGCGACACCGTGACCTGGCCGCTGCGGCTACTGAGGGAAATCCCGGGATTCGTGCTCCAGCGCCTCCAGTCACGCGCCGACCTCGCGGGGTTCACCCGCGGCCTGACCGGCAGCGCGCGGCGGCTCGCCGTGCCCTCGGCCAGTTCCCTGAACGGCCCGATCGGGCCGCATCGCCAGTGGATCTGGACCACGGCCAGGGTCAGCCGGGTGAAGCAGATCCGCGCCACGCTGGGCGGAACGGTCAATGACGTGCTGCTCGCGGCGATCACCCGTGGCTTCCGTGACCTGCTGACCGAGCGCGGCGAACTGACTGACGGAGTGGTCGTACGCTCGCTCGTCCCGATTTCGGTCCGCAGCGCCGGCGAACGAGGGGTCCTCACCAACCGCGTATCGGCGGTGCTGGCCAACCTGCCGGTGGCAGAGCCCGACCCGTTGCGGCGGCTGGAGATGCTGCGCGAGCAGATGGACGACCTCAAGCGCACGCATCAGGCAGTGGGGGCCGAACTGCTCACCGAGATGCTGGGGTTCGCCGCGCCAACGCTGCTGGCGCTGGGCTCCCGTGCCGCGTTCCAGATTCCACAGCCCCTGGTGCAGACGGTGACGACCAACGTGCCAGGACCCCAGTTCCCGCTGTTCATCCTCGGCCGGCGAATGGTGGCGGCCTACCCCTATGTGCCGATCGGTGACAACGTGCGGATCTCGATCGCGATCTACTCCTACCTCGATCGTTTCTCGTTCGGTATCACCGCTGACTACAGTGCCGCGCCCGACCTCCACGTCCTCACCAAGGGCATCCGCCGCGGCCTGGCAGAACTCCTGGCCGAGGGCACGGCTGCCCCCGCTGCGGGCACGCCGTCACCCAGGCCGTGAGCCGCGCGGTCAGCGGGTGAACTCGGCGCGGACGCCAAGCAGTCGTACCGGGCGCCGCTCGGTGAACGCGTCCAGGGCGGTGAGGGCTGCCTGCTCGATCGCTGCCGCGTCCGAGGTGGCAGCGGCGAGCGTGTGGCCGTGGGTGTGGGTCACAAATGGTGTGTAGCGGACCTTCACCACCACCCTGACCGCGGGCCGCTGCTCGCTGATGACGTCCCCGGCCACCTGACGGGCCAGGCGGGCGACCTCGCGCCGCACCAGGGCCCAGTCGGGGATGTCCTGCTGGAAGGTGATCTCCCGGCCGCGGGAGCGTGGCACGTACGGTGTGCTCACCACCGGCGAGGGATCGAGCCCGTGCGCGATCTGGACCAGCCACGGCCCGGTCACCGGGCCGAAGTGCGCCGCCAGCGCCCGCGGGTCGGCGGCGGCGAGATCGGCCACGGTGCTGATGCCCAGCGCGGCCAGCCGCCGGGCGGTCTTGGCGCCGATACCCCACAGCGCATCGGTGGGCCGGCCGCCCATGATCTGGTACCACGTGCCACTGGTGAGCTGGAAGATCCCGGCCGGCTTGCCGAACCCGGTGGCGAGCTTGGCCTGGAGTTTGTTCTCGCCGATGCCGACCGTGCAGGTGAGGCTGGTCGCGGCGGTGACGCGGCCGGAGATCTGCCGGGCAAGCGCCCGCGGATCGTCGGTGTCCACGGCGAGGAACGCCTCGTCCCAGCCGAACACCTCCATGATCGCGTCGAATTCAGCCAGTACCGCCATCACGGCCGCGGAGGCCGCCTCGTACGCTGCCCGGTCCACCGGCAGGAACACGGCGTCAGGGCAGCGCCGGTAGGCGGTGCGCAACGGCAGGCCCGAGTGCACCCCGAAGGCGCGCGCCTCGTACGACGCCGTGCTGACCACGCCGCGTTTGGCCGGATCGCCATCACCTCCGACGATCACCGGCCGCCCCCGCAACTCCGGCCGGCGCAGCACCTCGACAGCGGCGATGAACTGGTCGAGGTCGACATGCAGCACCCAGCGGGTCACGCTTCAGTCTCGCCCCCGGGCTGCCCCGGTCAGCGCCGGACCCACAGGGTGAGGTCTACGCCGTGGAAACGCCGGTTGGTGACCAGGATGAAGTCGCGCTCCAGCACCATGCTCTCTTCCCGGTCCAGCGCCGAGGGCAGATGCGCCGAGGGATGCACACCGAGCACCCAGATCCGCCGCCGCTCCAGCATGACCTGGCGGGTCACCGCGAACGGCTTGTCGTGGCCCCGGAACGACCCGGCCCGCACCAGCGGCACAGCCAGCGCGAAGTCGCTGGTCTGGCGGAAGTCGGCCGGGTAGCCCAGCCTGGCCTTGCGGTAGAACACGCCGAAGAAGAGCACGCCATCACCTGGCCGGGCGTGCGCTCCCACGTAGTGCGACGGCGCGCCGTAGTCGTACCTGCGGCTTCCCGGTGTCCGGACTTTGTGCTGCGCGCCGAGTTGCAGCACCAGCGCGCACACGCACAGGACAGCACCCGGCCCCCAGATGAGCGCCCGCCGGCTGGCCACGCTGGCCAGCCACCGCCCGATCCGGTACACCCCGGCACCCGCCAGCAGGGCCGCTCCTGCCTCGCCGTACAGGACGTAGCGGTCGACGTACAGCGGATGCGTGATGTACGACTCGCTGAGCAGCAGGGAGGCCGGCACCACCAGCAACGGAAGCCCCACTGATGCGGCGGAGACCCCGCCGGAGCGCCACCAGGCGGGCCCGGGCTCCGCGGCTGGCTGCCCGGCGGTCCCGCCCGGCCGCTTCCTGCTGAGCGGGGGCAGCACGGCTGCGATCGCGCAAACCGCTACCAGGGCAGGCAGCACGATGCTGGCGCCGAAATAGTCGTGGTAGAGGACCAGGAGGTCCGCCACCCGCGGAGGGATGATCCAGCCGACAGCGGCATGCTCCAGCAGGCTGACCACCAGCAGCGGCACGACGAGCGCCCCGGCCACGACCGACGTGGCCGCCCAGCGCTCGGCGGCCCGCCGGCCCGGCCGGGCCAGCAGGACCGTGATCGCGTGCGCCGCCAGCACCAGCAGCGACATCTCGTTCAGGTAGCCGCCGAGCGTCACCAGGGCGCCGTAGATCAGCCACCGGCGCCGCGGGCCTGATCCGCCGCCGGCCTCGGCCGCCAGCGCGTTCATCAGTGCCAGCGTCGAGCCGAGGACGCACGCGAACACCATCGCGTAGGAACGCGCGGTCTGGGCGTAGAAGCTGATGGCCGGTGTCAGCACCATGATCATGCCGGCGAACAGGGCCGCCC
>DPMS01000462.1 GCA_003541285.1 Actinomycetota bacterium | reverse complement strand
GTGGACGGGACTGGCGTGGACCGGTCCGGCGTGGACGGGACTGGCGTGGACCGGTCCGGCGCTGACGGCAATGGCATGGACGATGGGGAGGTGTTCGAGGCCCATCGCGGCCTGCTGTTCGCGGTGGCCTACCGGATGCTCGGCTCGGTCGCCGACGCCGAAGACGCCGTCCAGGACACCTGGCTGGGCTGGTCCGCGGCGCCTCGTGCGGATATCGCCGACCCGCGCGCCTACCTGATCAGGAGCGTCACCAACAGCGCGCTGAACAAGCTGCGGTCGGTGCGGGCCCGCCGGGAGGCCTACGTCGGCCCATGGCTGCCCGAGCCGCTGCTCACCCGGGTGAGTTCCCACGCCCCCGGGGCCCCGCAGGTCCCCGATGCCGCGGACCGGGCGGAGCTGGCCGAGTCGGTGTCGGTGGCGATGCTGGTGGTGCTCGAATCGCTGACGCCCGAGGAGCGTGCGGTCTTCGTGCTGCGGGAGGTGTTCGGCTTCGCCCACGCCGAGGTCGCCGCCGCCATCGGCCGCTCCGACGCGGCGGTCCGGCAACTCGCTCACCGTGCCCGCGAGCACGTCCAGGCCCGCAGGCCGCGTTTCGAGGTTGACCCGGAGCAGCAGCGGGCGGTGACGCAGCGGTTCCTGGCCGCCGCCGCCGGCGGCGGCATCGGCGGGCTGATGGCCGTCCTGGCGCCGGACGTGGTCCTGATCACCGATGGCGGGGGCAAGGCGAAGGCGGCGTTGCGGCCGATCCTCGGCGCCGCCAAGGTGGCACGGTTCCTGGCGGCCATCGCGACCCAGCCCTACATGGGAATCGAGATTTCCGACCTGGCGATCGAACTCGCGGAGATCAACGGCAGCCTGGGGACGCTGATCAGCGCAGGCAGGGCGATCGCGGTGGTCACGACCGTGGTCGAGGACGGCCGCATCACGGCGATCCAGCTTGTCGCCAACCCGGACAAGCTGCGCGGGATCAGCGAAGGCCGGACGCTGCCGCTGTAATCGGCGGGGCAAAGGGGACAGGTGTTGCGGGCCGGAATACCCGCCCAGCAGGCGGGGTTGGCGCCGGCATGCGAATCGGACTCATAGGTGCGGGCAACATCGGTAGCACACTGGCGCAACTGGCCGTGGACCATGGCCATGATGTGGTCCTGAGCAACCCACGAGGGCCGGACACGCTTAGCGACCTGGTCGGGAAACTCGGCGAGCACGCGACCGCGGGCACCGCCGGGCAGGCCACGGCCAGCGGTGACATCGTGGTGGTCACGATCCCGCTCAAGGCATACCGTCAGGTGCCGGCTGCCGGACTGGCGGGCAAGACGGTCATCGACACCAGCAATTACTACCCGCAGCGGGACGGGCGGATCCCCGAACTCGACGACGACTCCACGACGGGTAGCGAGCTGCTGGCGAGCCATCTGGACGGCGCTCATGTCGTCAAGGCGTTCAACACGATCTACTTCAAAGACCTCGCCTCGCAGGGGCAGCCGGCCGGGACACATGACCGCCGGGCGCTGCCGATCGCCGGTGACGACGCGGCGGCCAAACGTGCCGTGGACGGCCTGATCCGGGAGTTCGGGTTCGATGTCGTGGATGTGGGCCCGCTCGCGCAGGGCCGCCGGTTCCAGCCGGGCACCCCGGCTTACAACGTCCGGCTGAACGAAGCCGAACTGCGGGCGGCGCTGGGAATGGTCACTCATACCGCAGGCTGACCGCGCACATCCGGGACGGGAAACCGGAGCAGGTGCACCGGCGGTCAGGGACTCAGGCCGGGGGCGCCGGGTGCCCGTCCGGCGTCCCCGCTCAGCCCGGGGTCCCGGTGTGACGGGCGGTGACGTGGGCTAGCAGGTCGCGGGCTGCTCCCATCGGCGGCAGGGTGCCACCCGACCAGATGGCCCGCAGCGAGCGGCGCAGGTTGACGCCGCCCACCGGGACCCGGGCCAGCCGGTGTGACGCCAGGTCCTCGGCGACGGCGAGTTCGCTCAGCACCGCCGGGCCGGCGCCCGCGAGCACCGCCGCCCTGACCGCGGCGGTGGACGACAGTGCCAGCGCCACCGGCATCGTCACCCGGCGGCCCAGCGCCGCCGACAGTGCCGCGGTGAGCGCGTCCCGGGTGCCCGACCCCTCCTCGCGGCTGGCCAGCCGGGTGCTGGCCAGTTCCGCCGGGCTCAGCGGCTGGCGGCGCTGGGCCCACGGGTGGTTAGGGCGGACCACGACCACCAGTTCGTCGTGGCCGATGACCCGGCTGCGCAGGCCTGCCGGGCTGGTCGGCCCCTCGACGAAGCCAAGGTCGGCTGCGCCGCTGGAGACCTGCTTGGCGACGGTGTCGCTGTTGGCGGCGGTGAGCACGACCTCAGCCGGAGGCTCGCCGCGCTGGCGCGCGCTGGCCTGCAAGGACACCAGCCATCCTGGGAGCAGCTGTTCGGCGATGGTGAGGCTGGCGCTGACCCGCAGCTTGGTCCGGTGGTCACGGCGGAAGGCCGCCAGGCCGGCATCGAGTTCACTGGCGACCGCCAGCAGGCGGGCCGCCCATTCCGCGACCACGACTCCCTCCGGTGTGAGGGTGGACCCGCGCGGCGTGCGCGTCACCAGCGCGACTCCTGCCTGCGCCTCCGCCGACTTGATCCGGGCCGATACCGCCTGCTGGGTGATGCCGACCTGACGGGCGGCGGCATTGAGGCTGCCGGCACGCGCGATCGCGAGCAGCACCTCCAGGGCTGCCAGATCCGGTACCCGTGCGCTCAGCGGCATGGCTCACTCTAACGGCAGCAACAAACCACCTTTGTAGCCCGGCTTCACCCGGCACGGACCAGGTGCCCTCCCCATCTGTGAACCGTCTGCGGCAGGGCATCGTCTCCGCGGGCTTTCCTGCGCCGCCAGCGCGGAGACGGCTATGATCCAGGGACCGTGAGAAGCCGGGCACCGTTGGTAACCGCCGCCGCACTGACCATGGTGTGCGTTGCGGCCTGCACACCGAGCCATGCGGCGTCCGGGCCGGGGACCCAGCGGCATCCCTCCGTCACGGCAACGGCGGCGAGCGCGCGGCAGGCTGCGGCGGCACCATCACCGGCGCCGAGTGAGGTGGCGACGCCGGGTTTCCAGGCCTCCGTCATGAGACTCAGCTCATCCTGGCGATCGCGCCTGCGTTACACCTGGCACCCCGGCTGCCCGCAGCCGCTGTCCGGCCTGGCTCTCATCCACATGACCTACTGGGGCTTCGACCAGCGGGCGCATACCGGCGAACTGATAGTGAACGCCGCAGTCACCAGGAAGATCACCAGGGTGTTCCGGATCCTCTACCGGGCGCGATACCCGATCCGCAAGATGGTGCTGCCCGACGTGTACCAGGGCAGCGACCCCCGGTCCACCAATGCCGACAACACGTCAGCGTTCAATTGCCGCCTGGTGGATGGCACCAGCGTCTGGTCCATGCACGCTTACGGGCTCGCCGTCGACATCAATCCCTGCGAGAACGTGTATATCGACGGCGGCTTCGTCGATCCGCCCAGATGCAAGGCGAACGCCGACCGCTCACGGCGGATACCTGGCTTGATCCACGAGGGCGACTTGGTGACCCGGGCCTTCGACGCGATCGGCTGGGGGTGGGGCGGCCGGTGGGTCACGCCCAAGGACTACCAGCACTTCTCGAGCAATGGGCACTAACCCGTCGCTGGTCCCGCAGTTAGCCGCCCCGGTGCCGCCGTTGCAGGTTGCGCAGTGCTAGCGCGGTGCCCGCCGCCCGGTCGGCCCACCAGCGGCGCGGGTCCGGGCCGGTGACGGGCTGCTGCTCGATGTGCCAGGACGCCCACTGGCGGGCGAAACCGCTCAGCCAGCCCAGCGTGGCTGCCGGGTCCTGATCGAGCATGGCCTGCAGCGTGTAGCGGCGCTCACCCACCCGGTAGCCGACCCCGGCCGCGTCCGCGGCCTCCCGCAGGTTCTCCCGGGTGAGCACGAGCCCCGAGCGGACCGGGGCGAGCAGCAGGTCAAGCAGATGGCCGGCGGGGTCGCCGGTCTCGCTCCCGGCGGGCCCGCTGCCCGCCGGGGCGCTGGCCTCACTCAGCACGGTGGCAAGCGGTGGGGGTGCCGCCCGCAGGGCCAGCGGCAGGGTGGCCGGGACGGCGCAGCACCTGGCCTCCCGGGCGAGCGCGTCCAGGGTGAGCCGGGCCCAGGTGCCCAGCGTGGGTGTGCCCGGGCGCTGCACCGCGGTGAGGTAGCCGGGTGCCCAGGACCACAGGTGTTCCCACAGCAGCGCCTCCCGGGCCCGGCGCAGCTGGGCCCGGGAGGACTCGTTATGGGCGGCGGTCTCCGCGTCGCCGAGTTCGGCGTACAGCATGAGCAGGGCACCGAGATGATCAGCGTCGCCGGGCGGGGCGAGCCCGAGCGCCCGCCAGAACCCGGCCACCCGGTCCAGCCCCTCCCCGCCGAGCTTGCCGTCCCCGCCGAGATGGATCGCGGCGTGTGGCGGGAGGGAGAGCACGAACACGGCCGTGTGCTCGGCAGCAGCCGGCCCGGGCAGGCCGAGGGCCGCCGCCGCGGGGCCGCAGTGCGGCGGCGGGGTGCTCGATACCGCCCCCAGTGCCCGCAGCAGTTCGGTCCGCTCAGCCGCCGGCGGCGCAGCCGGACCGCTCACGGCTGGGCTGCCCCCGGCGAGGCGGCCAGGTCCCCCGGCACCCGGAACAGCTCACGGCCGGGCTTGAGCGGGCGCATCAGCCAGGTCGGCCGGCGCAGCCGGTCCGGCGACCCGCTGTGGGCCGGCCGGGTCAGCTTCAGCCACTCCAGGTACACCTCGCGGGCCTTGCCGGTGTCCACCGCGATGTCGCCGTGCTGGTCGCCGGGGCCGGCCGGGCGCACCCGTACCGCCTGGTGCCAGCAGTGCATCCCGGAGACCGGGTCGGGGTGGACGGGGAAGGTCAGGTTCTGGTGGACCCCGGTGTCGCTCCACCAGATCCGCTGGGTGTCCGGGTCGGCCGATTCATGCGGGGCGACCGCCGCCTGCCGCTGCATCCGCCAGCCGTCCTCGCCGCGGTGCAGGCTGACCGTGGCCATCAGGCCGCCAGCCCCGCTCGGGCCTCCCGCCAGCCGCCAGCGGCCCATGTGGTGGCTGCACGCCACGACGCCGGGCCGGATGCCCTCGGTGATCCAGGCCTTGGCGACGAAGTAGCCGATGTCGGTCTCCACCCGCACCAGGTCGCCGGTGCGGGCCACGCCCAGCCGGGCCGCGTCTGACGGGTGGATCCACACCGGGTTGGTGTGGGCGAGTTCGTCGAGCCACTTGGCGTTCGCCGACCGGGTGTGGATCTGGGTCGGCAGCCGGAACGTGGACAGCAGCACCAGCTGGTCCCCGGCCAGCCGTTCCGGGTGAACATGGCTCTTGATNNGGGAAACCGCGGCGCACCACGCCGTCGATCTCCACCCCCACCGCCCGCCGGCCCTGCCCGTCGGGTTCCGGCGCGCCCATGGGCACGATATTGGGGCTGAACGGTTTCTCACCCCGCGTGTACACCCGCCCCGTGGAAGTGGTCGCCACGTCGGAAAGCTCCCCGGCGGGGACCTCCTGCTCGTACACCGCGCCCTGCCCGGCGGCGATCTCGAACGCGCCGTACCGGCGCATCCACTGCAGCGGGGTCAGGCCCTCGGCGGCGGCCCGCTCTGGCAGGCCGGGCACCGAGTTGGCGAACATCCAGCCGTAGTACTCGTCCACCGTGAGCTTNNCGGCGCCCGGCCGCCGCCCGCAGCACCGGCTGCCGGAACCCGACCCACTGGCCGTCGTACTGCTCGTAGGAGTGGGTGTCGTGCCGCTCGGAGCCGTGCCCCATCGGCAGCACGTAGTCGGCGAAATAGGCCGACTCGTTCCAGGTGGGGGTGAGCGCGACGAAGCAGCCGACCTTGCTCTCGTCGGTGAGGGTTTCCATCCAGGACAGCCCGTCCGGGTTGGTCCAGACCGGGTTGTACACGCGGATGAAATAGGTGTCCAGCCTGCCACGGCCCTCGGCGAGGAAATGGGGGAGCAGGAACGACATCTCGTTCTGCGCCAATGGGTATTCCAGCGGCCAGGTGAGGTCCTGCCAGACGCCGGGGTGCGGCGGGGTGTGGATGGGCTTGGGCACGAACTTGTTGAGCCCGTTCGGGAACGTGCCGCCCTCGGTGGCGACCGCCCCGAGCAGCGCGGAGATGAGGAACAGGGTGCGGGCCACCTGCCACCCGCCGAGGTTGCCGGCCGCGGCCGAGCGCCAGACGTGCGCCGAGAAGCGGGTGCCGGCGCCCGCGGCGATCTCGGCGACCTGCGCCAGCACGGCCGCGTCGATGCCTGACTCGGCGGCGGCGTACTCGAAGGTGAACTCGGTGTAGAGGGTGGCCAGCACCTCCTCGAAGGACTCGAAGGTGACCGGCCGGTCCGGGTGGCATGCCTGGAGGTACTCGGCCCAGTTCCACCACTTGCGGACGAATTCCCGGTGGTAGCGCCTGGTGGCGATCAGATGCTGGGCGACGGCGAGGTTGATCGCCGACTCCGAGCCCGGCTGCGGCGAGAGCCAGTGATCGGCGTGGGTGGCGGTGTTGGAAAGCCTGGTGTCAAGCACGATCACCTTCGCGCCACGGGCCCGGGCGGTGGTGATCCGTTGCGCGTGGGGGTTGAAATAGTGACCGGCCTCCAGGTGGGAGCTGATCAGGTAGATGACCTTCGCGTTGGCGTGGTCCGGGCTGGGCCGGTCGGCGCCCATCCAGAACTGGTAGCCGGTCCGGCCGCCGCTGGAGCAGACGTTGGTGTGGGAGTTGTGGCCGTCCACGCCCCAGCTCGCGAGCACCCGCTCGGTGAAGCCGTCCTCGCCGGGACGGCCGATGTGCACCATGATCTCGTTCTGCCGCTATTTGCGCTGCGCCGCCGCGAAGTTCTCGGCGATCAAGGAGGTCGCCTCATCCCAGCTGATCCGCTGCCACTTGCCCGAGCCCCTCGGCCCGACCCGCTTGTACGGGTACTTGATCCGGTCGGGGCTGTAGGTGTTCGAGATCTGCGACAGGCCACGAGCGCAGATCCTGGGGTGGAAGGCCGGCGCGGGCGCGCCCGAGATGGTCTTGGTGCCCCAGGGCGCCGGGCCGACCATTGTGACCCTGCCATCGACGACGTGCACGAGATGCCCGCACGCGCCGTCGCAGTTATTCGAGTGCCCGGTCCGGTAGACCGTCTCGGCTCCCTTGATCACCGCACTGGCCGGCGGCCCAGCCGTGCTCTCAGCCGACGTGAAGAACCGCAGCTTGTCGGCGACGATAAGCCCGCCGACGGCTGCCGCGCTACCGCCCAGGAACGTGCGTCGCGAGGTGGTCACCTGAGCCCCCTCTCTGCTCGGCTCCGGGGCCGGGGGAGCGCCAGACCAAGGCCGTCCACTCTTCCCGTACAAACCTCATCATCCGGACAATAGGAACCGGCGCGCAGCGACCGCCAGGGACCAACGGCCCGGCTTTAACCTGGGCANNCAGCCGTCGCTACAGTCAGGGCATGGCTCAGAACATGCAGGACTGGCTGGCGGGGTTCGCCGCCGAGATCGGCACCACGCTGCCAACCCGCGAAGAACTGGACATGCTGCTCGAGCTCGCTGGAGTCGCCGCGCGCGCCGCAGAGCGGCCTGCCGCACCGATCACCTGCTGGCTGGTCGGGCGGGCGGGCCTGGATCCCCGGGACGCGCTCGCGGTCGGCCAGCGGCTCGCCGGGGACAGCGAGGCGAACAGCAGCTGACCGCCGGCCCGCTGACGCTGCAGCTGCTGCCATGCGGCCGGCATGGAGCGATGATTCCAGGCCGGGACTGCCGGGAGCGGACCTTGGGCCATGTCCGCGGGACCTTGGGCCCTGCTGATCCGGCTGCCAGAACACGGAGTCTCGACGGGTGACGAGATCTTTGGCGCATCGAACGGAAGTGGCAGTGCTGGGCCGCCACCTGCGGAAGCCAGGGCCATGACCGGTGGGAGGGATGATGGCAGGCAACGATCCGCG
>DPMS01000325.1 GCA_003541285.1 Actinomycetota bacterium | reverse complement strand
CGACCTGAACGGGCTCCGGGTGATCGGCGCCGCCTTCGCGGAGTGATCGGCCGCCTTCGCGGGTGATCGGCGCCGCCTTCGCGGAGTGACCGGCGCCGCCTTCGCGGACAATCAGCCTGTGAATGGCGCCATTTCCTGATCGCGCCCCGATCGGCGGCCCCGGCGACCGATTGGCCTTGCCTGCGTCCCGGGCGGAATGATGCCCGTGACGACAGCAGGGTTTACGGCAACAGAATGCGCCGGGAGCCCTTTGGGAGTCTTGCGCGGGGTTGCCCGCGATGCCATGCGGACGACGATCAGGATTCCAGCGAGATTAGCTGGCGACGAGTTCGTTGGCGACGCTCTCGTACTTGTCCCTGGCGTTCTCGAGCAGATCGCGCCACGAGACCACGTCGGACCGGCGCCGGAGCAGCGCACGCCGCTCGCGCTCGGTCATGCCTCCCCAGACACCGAACTCGATGCGGTTGTCGAGGGCGTCCGCCAGGCATTCGGTCCGTACGCTGCAGCCACGGCAGATCAGCTTGGCCCGGTTCTGCGCCGCCCCCTGGACGAAGAGCTCGTCCGGATCAGACTCCTTGCACGCGGCACGGCTGGTCCAGTCAGCGATCCACATGTGGTCCAACTCCTCCTGATCGTCACGCCCGCAAGGGGTCGTCACGCCGGATGGCGTTTACTCGCGGCCCGGCCAGCAGCACAGCCACCGGCCTCCTGGTGTCATAGTTGCGAAAAAGTAACTTACGGAAGTCCGTGCCCATGCGCTAGACCCCGTTGGGCTCATTTCACAGATAGTCCGCATGGGCCATGCCGCGCCAGACAGGTAGTCACCCGTCAGCACCAGCCACCCCCGGCGGCCGCCGGGCGTACCCTTGGTCCGTGCTGACGACACGTTTTGCCGGGAAGGTCGGGGCTGCCGCCCAGATCATAGGCCTGGCCGCGGCCGGTGGCGCCCTGGTCGCCGCCCTCGCCCTCCCCTTCGTGCTCACCGGCGGGATGACTGTCCGCAACGCGGCGGCGAAGTTCAACACCCTGGCCACGCCGGAACTCGGCCTGCTGCCGGTCCGCTCGGAGATCCTGGACCGCCACGGGAACGTGATCGCCTTTTACTACAGCCGGGGTATCGACCGGGTGCCGGTGAGCTACTCCCGGATAGCCCCGGTGATGCGGCAGGCCATCGTGGCGATCGAGGACTCCCGCTTCTACCAGCACGGCGCGATCGACTTCAAGGGCACGATCCGGGCGCTGGTCAACAACCTGCAAGGCCATGCGGTGCAGGGCGGGTCCACGCTGGCCCAGCAGTACGTGAAGAACGTGGAGATCCTGTCCGCGGCCAACCCCCAGGCGGCTTTCGCGAACGCGACGATGGACACCCTCGGCCGCAAGATCCGCGAACTGCGGATGGCGGCGCGCGTCGAGCACACGATGACCAGGAACCAGATCCTGACCGGCTACCTGAACGCGGCCTTCTTCGGCAACTCGGCGTACGGCATCGAGGTCGCGGCGCGGCGCTATTTCAGCACCGACGCCTCCCATCTCACGCTGCCGCAGGCGGCGATGCTGGCGGGAATGGTGGAGAATCCCGCGGCGTACAACCCACTGCTCGGCGGCACCTTCGCCAAAGCCGCCCTCGCCCGGCGCAACACCGTGCTCGCGCGGATGGCGCAACTGGGCTACATCACCCAGGCGCAGGCCAAGGCGGCGGGCAACCAGCAACTCGGGCTCAATCCCTCGGTCCCGCAGAGCGGCTGCACCAGCAACTCCGCGCGGTACGCCGCCTACTTCTGCGATTACGTGCTGGCAGTCATCCATCACGACGCGGCCTACAAGAAGGTCGCGGCCCGGCTGGATGGCAAGGGCGGGCTGAAGATCTACACCACGCTTGACCCCCGGGACCAGCAGGCCGCGCAGAACGCGGTCAACTATGAGATGCCACCCCCGCCCTCATCGGTCAACCCCGGCAAGAACGCGGCGACCGAGGTGCTCATCCAGCCCGGCACCGGCGCCGTGCGGGCGATCGCCATCGACCGGCCGTACGGCTTCGGGCCGCACCAGAACTCGATCGACTATGCGGTCGGGCCCCAGTACAACGGCAGCCAGGGAGTCCAGATCGGCTCCACCGGCAAGGTCTATGTCATGGTGACCGCGCTGGAGCAGGGCATCCCGTTCGGTTACAGCAAGACCGTGGGCTTCTCGGCCACCGTCGGCCCCTACACAAACTGCAAGGGCCAGGACACGGCGCCGTGGCAGGTGCACAACGACGAGAGCGAGCGGGGCGGTCACTACACCCTCTACACCGGCACCAGCTTCTCGATCAACGTGTTCTACGCCTACCTGGAGCAGAAGGTCGGCCTGTGCAACACGATCCGTACCGCCGCCAGGATGGGCCTCACCTGGCCCGACGGCAAGTCACTGCTGCGCCCGGACCGGGCCGAGCACCACTACCTGAGCGCCGACAACGACCCGTCGTTCACGCTGGGCGCGGACAACGTCGCGCCGATCGACGTCGCGGCGGCCGACGCCACCCTGCCCTCGCGCGGGATCTACTGCCACCCCGTGGCCATCACCAGGATCATGATCATGACGAGCGGGCAGAACCTGCCGGTGGAGTCGGCCGGCTGCCACCGGGTGCTCTCGCGGCGGGTGGCCGACGCCGCCAACTACATCCTGCAGGGCGACCTGACCAGCATGGGGACCGCCCCCTGGGACGCCATCCCCCGCCCAGCCGCCGCAAAGACCGGGACCGCGGACCAGTACGTGTCGGCGTTCTTTGTCGGGTACACCCCGGACCTGCTGGGCACGGTCTGGGTGGGCAACCCGGCCGACCCGTACAAGTACCCGATGTCCGGCTACCCAGGCTCCTGCTACCGGGTCGAATGCGGGGGCGTCATGTACGGCTCGATGGCACCCGGGCAGACCTGGCAGCAGACGTTCCTGCACGCGCGGCTGGCCTCGCCACCGCTCAGTTTCGTGCCCGTGCCACCGGGAGATGCGCTGTTCGCGCTCGGCAACGGGATCGTCTCCCCGGCCCCGCCGCCCAAGAAGAAGTGCCCACCAGGGCACGGCACGAACCCACCCTGCCACTAGGGTCACTCGCGCCACCCGGCCCAACGGGTCAGCTGGCCAGTTTGCGGCGGACCTCAGCGGCTACCCGGGCGCCGTCGGCCCTGCCCGCCACCCGTGGCGTCACCGCCTTCATCACCTGGCCCATGGCCGCCATCCCGGACGCCCCGGTCTCGTCGATGACCTCGGCCACCAGCGCGGCGATCTCCCCATCGGTCAACTGGGCGGGCAGGTAGCTGTCCAGGATCGCGCCCTCGGCTCGTTCGGCGGCTGCCTGCTCGTCGCGGCCGGCCGCCGCGAAGGCCTCAGCGGCCTCGCGGCGCCGCTTCGCCTCCTTGGTGAGCACCGTGATGACCTCGTCATCGCTGAGTTCGCGGGCGGAGCTACCCGCGACTTCCTCCTTGCTCACCGAGGTGAGCGCCATCCGCAATGTGCGGGTCCGGACCTCGTCACGTGCCTTCATCGCGGCAGTCAGGTCAGCGCGGAGCCGGTCTTTCAGTGCAGTCATGGGCCTATCCTGCCCGCCCGGCGGCCCGGTGGCATGACTGACGCCGTCCGGCCGCCCCGGCGGTCATGGCACCATAGGTGGATGCGAGCACCTCTGCGCGCCCTCGTCCTCACAGCTACCGCTGGTGCCGGCACGATCGCCTATGCCTCCGTCATCGAGCGGAACTGGTTCGCCCTGCGCCAGTTCGAGGTCCCGGTCCTGCCCGCAGGTGCCCCCTCGCTGCGGGTCCTGCATCTGTCCGATGTGCACCTGACCCCGGGACGGCACCGGCTCTTGTCGTGGATCAGGTCCCTTGCGACCCTTGACCCCGACCTCGTGGTGAACACCGGTGACTCGATCGCGCACGCCGGATCCGTCCAGCCGTTTCTTGCGGCCCTGGGGCCGCTGCTGGACCGGCCCGGGGTCTTCGTCTACGGCTCGAACGACCTGTACTCGCCGACCCCGAAGAACCCGCTGCGCTACCTGTACGACACCAGCGAACTGGTGAACCGCCGCCACGTCCGCGACCTGCCCTGGGCTGAACTCGGCGAGAGCATGGTTGCGGCCGGCTGGATGGACGCGAACAACCAGCGCGGGCGGGTCAAGGCCGGCGACCTGGACATCGAGGTCGGCGGCGTGCACGACTCGCACATCCGCCGCGCCCGGTACGACGAGATCGCCGGTCCCACGGACCCCGCTGCCGACCTGCGGCTCGGGGTGATGCACTCACCCGAGCCCAAGGTGATGGACAGATTCGCCGCCGACGGCTATGACCTGCTGCTGGCCGGGCACACGCACGGCGGGCAGGTCTGCCTGCCCGGCTACGGAGCGCTGGTAACCAACTGCGGGATCGACGCCACCCGGGCGCGGGGCCTGCACCGCCACCCTGGCCAGGGCAGCCCCGAGCGGCCCTGGCTGCACGTTTCCGCAGGGCTGGGGACCTCGCCGTGGGCACCGTTCCGGTTCTGCTGCCGGCCGGAGGCAAGCCTGCTCACGCTGGTTCCGCGGATCGGCTAGACTTCGCAAGGCCCCGGCGTTGCCGGGGTCAGGTGCCGCTCAGGCGGGCGGCGGGGTGTGGCGCAGCTTGGCAGCGCGCTTCGTTCGGGACGAAGAGGCCGCCGGTTCAAATCCGGCCACCCCGACCAGAAGGTCTTAGCAGGTCAGAGGGATTCTGGAGTACCGCTCCGGGGTCCCTCTTCTGATCTTGATTAGGTCTTCGGGAACCAAACGGGGAGCCACTGCCTCACGCGGACTTGGCTTGCTTTTGCTGGGTGAAGATGGCGTTCATGGTCTCCGCGCCCTTGGTGATCACCGGCTTGAGCTGGTGCCGGTAGACCTCCTCGGTGACCGCCGTGCTGGCGTGCCCGACGAGATCAGCGATGGTCTCGATGGGGACGCCGTTGTCGCTCATGATTGATACGAACGAGTGACGCAGCT
>DPMS01000818.1 GCA_003541285.1 Actinomycetota bacterium | reverse complement strand
CGGCCAAAAAACTCGGTCTCTCCACCTTATACGAGCAGGGAGCAACTTGAGTTAACTATTCTTTCCGCAACACCAACGCCACCCAGTCTTTCATCTGGCGCTGGTCTGCCAATTGCAGGCCGTTGCGAGCGGCGGCGGCCAGCACGCCGTGGCGCAGGCGCATCGGGCTGGGGTGGATGGCCGCGGGACGTGGGTAACGGTGCGGACATCGCGGTGGACGGGACACAGGGGTGGTCTCCTACAGACAGTAGTGCCGCGCTCCATTGTGCCGGATCGGATTGACCGGCCTGACGGCGGGCCGGCCTTACCCTCCCTGGCAGGACCGAGGAATGAGGCTCAGGCGCCGGGGACTTGCGGGCGGCCCGCGCCGGCCGGCTCGGTGTAGGTGATCCCAGTGATCTTGTCCCCGTCGTAGGTGAAGCTGGTCAGACTGGCCAGCGCGCACTGGCGGTGGCCGGGGTGATGCCACAGGTGGCGGCCCTCGGCCGCCCGGCGGGCCACCCAGATCGGCAGTTGATGGCTGACGCAGACCGCCTCGCGGCCGCGGGCTGCCCGCGCCGCGTCGGCCATGACCGCGTGCATCCGGGCGGCGATGCTGGTGTACGGCTCACCCCAGGACGGGCGGAACGGGTTGCGCAGGTAATGCCAGTGGGAAGGCTTACCCAGAACTCCGTCACCAACCCCGAACGTCGTCCCCTCGAAGTGGTTCCACGGCTCGATCAGCCGCTCATCCACACTGACTTCAAGACCGAACTGGGCGGCCAGCGGGGCGGCGGTCTCCAGCGCACGCTCCATCGGGGAAGACAGCAGCACCGCCACGTCGCGGCCCGCGAGGAACCCGGCGGCCGCTTTCGCCATGAGCCCGCCGTCCTCAGACAGGTGGTACCCGGGCAAGCGGCCATAGAGCACGCCACGGGGGTTACTCACCTCGCCGTGGCGCAGCAGGTGGACGACGGTTGTGTCGGTCATAGACCGCCCAGCCTACCGGCCGGGGGAAGGCAACTTCCCGGGCATGAACCAGGCCACGGGCCCGGCTGAACCACGGCGGGAAACAGCCCCGGCCGGCCACAGGCCAGGCTGAACCACGGTGAGAAACGCGCCAGGATGGAGGGACCCCGCCCGCCGGGCCAATCCCGGCGGCAGCACGCACTGCCGGAGCCGCTGCTGAACGCCACCGCACTCGCCCTCATCCTCGTGGCGGCCGTCGCCCACGCCAGCTGGAATCTGTTCAGCAAGCAGGCCTCGTTGGCGGGTGCGGCGTGTTTCGTCTGGCTCATGTCGGCGGCGGCCGCGGTCATCTACGCGCCTGTGCTGGCGGCCAGCCTCATCGTCAGCCCTCCGCACCTGACCGCGCGGTCGTGGGTGTTCCTGGCTGGCACGGCAGTGCTGCAGACCGGCTATTTCCTGTTCCTCCAGCGGGCCTACCTGGTCGGTGACCTGTCACTTGTCTACCCCGTCGGCAGGGGCACCGGTGCGCTGCTCGCCGCCCTGGCCGGCATCGTCATCCTCGGCGAACGGCCCGGGCCGGCCGGGCTGGCGGGCATAGTTCTGCTGGTGGCCGGAGTGATCGTCCTCGGCCTCCCCGGCCGTCCCCGGCCGGCGGCCACCAGCAGCCCAGCCACCAGGACACGTGCCGTGACCGCACCTGCCGCCGTCCTGTACGCCTTGGCGACCGGGGTGTTCATCGCCGGCTACACGCTCTGGGACAAGGTAGCGGTCACCTCCGTGGGCAACCCGCCGCTGCTGCAGGACTACGCCTCGCTGATCGGGATGACGCTGGTGCTGGCACCCTTCGCACTAGCCGACTCCGCGCGCACGACCCAGATGTGGCACACATACCGGCGGCAGGTCGTGGGTGCAGCGGTGCTCTCCCCGCTCGCCTACATCCTGGTGCTCGTGGCGATGCGGTTCACCTCGGTCAGCGCGGTTGCCCCGGCACGGGAGATCAGTGTCCTGTTCGGTGTCGTGCTGGGCCGCAGGCTGCTAAATGAGGGAGGCCTGGCCCGTCGGCTCACCGGGGCGGCGGCGATCGTGGCCGGCATCATCGCAGTAGCCCTGGGCTGAACTCCGCGTGCACCGGGGCCCATGGCAGTTGCCGCCCCATGCCGGGTTGACCAGTCCCACGATGTGGTCAGTTTGGGTCATGAGCAATCCAAACTGACCACGTCCCACGTGGCCCTGACCGTGACGTGTGCGATCTGGGCCGTGATGGCAGCCCTTTTTGACCACGGCTCGTTCTGCAGCAGACGCAGGGGTTAGCCGAGGGCCGTCGCGGCTTCCCTGGCGGCGGCGGGGAGCGCCCTGGCGATCCTGGCGACCGCCTCATCGTCATGCGCGGCGGAGACGAACCATGCCTCATAGGGAGAGGGCGGCAGGTACACCCCGGCAGCGAGCATGGCGTGGAAGAACGCCGCGTAAGCCGCACCGGACTGCCCCCGGGCCTCGTCGAAGTCGCGGACCGGTGCGTCGCTGCCGAGGAAGACGGTGAACAGGTTGCCGGCCTCCTGCAGCCGGAACGGCACTCCCGCGGTGGCCAGCGCGTCGGCGGTGAGCTTGGCCACGGTGGCGGCCACCTCGTCCACCCGTGCGTACACCTCTGGCGTGCAGGCCCGCAGGGTGGCCAGGCCAGCCGCGGTGGCCAGCGGGTTCCCCGACAGCGTGCCGGCCTGGTAGACCGGCCCGGACGGGGCCAGCCGGTCCATGATCTCCGCCCGCCCGCCGAAAGCCGCTGCGGGCAGCCCGCCGCCCATCACCTTGCCGAACGTCATCAGGTCCCCGGCGACGCCTTCCCGCCCGTACCAGCCCGACCGGGTGACCCGGAACCCGGTGAGCACCTCGTCCATGATCAGCAGCGAGCCGTGCTCCTGGCAGAGCGCGGCCAGCAGTTCGTTGAAGCCGTGGGCAGGCGGGACCACACCCATGTTGGCTGGGCACGCCTCGGTGATCACGCACGCGATCTGCGGGCCGTGCTCCACGAACGCCTGCCGGATCGCCAGCGCGTCGTTGTAGGGCAGCACCAGCGTGTCCCCGGCCGCCGCGCCGGTCACCCCCGGCGTGTCGGGCAGGCCGAACGTGGCGACCCCGGATCCCGCCGCTGCCAGCAGCGCGTCTACATGGCCGTGGTAGCAGCCGGCGAACTTGACGATCAGCCGCCTGCCGGTGAATGCCCGCGCCAGCCGCACCGCCGACATGGTGGCCTCGGTGCCCGAATTGACCAGGCGGACCTTCTCCACCGGGGTACGCGCCACGATCTCTTCGGCAAGTTCGACCTCACCCGCGGTCGCCGTGCCGAACGAGGTGCCGCGGGCGGCGGCAGCCGTCACCGCCTCAAGCACAGCGGGATGGGCGTGACCGAGGATCATCGGCCCCCAGGAGCAGACCAGGTCCACGAGTTCCCGGCCGTCGGCGTCGGTGAGGTAGGGGCCATGGCCGGCCTGGATGAAGACGGGCACCCCGCCGACTGCGCCGAACGCCCGTACCGGGGAGTTCACCCCACCGGGGATGACCGCACACGCGCGGCGGAACAGGTCGGCAGATCGCGGTGCCGCCGTCACCCGGTCACCTCATCGCAGGCGTCGGCGAGAAATCCGAGCAAGCGCAAGGCGTCTGGCAACGGATGCTCCCTCGGGTCGCGGATCCACTGGGCGACTCCCCGCCAGGACCGGGACGGGGGGCCCACCACAAAACTGTCCCGCGTGTGCCAGCGCAGCCCGGCCACGGGGGCGAAGTCGTCCGGCTCGCAGTCCAGGTGGCACGACCACCATTCGTCCTCATCGGCCGGAGCACCGCGGGTGGCGACGAAGAACAGGGCCCGGCCGTCCGCGGTCAGCGCTACCGGGCCGGCCGGCACCCCGGCCTGATCCATCCGGGCCACTGCGTCGATCCCGGCCGCGGCTGGCACATCAAGTGCGTCGAACACACGGCCGGTGACCAGGATGATGTTCGCCTCCGGCCGCTCCCGCCACCATCGGGCCACCTCCTCCGGGTCGCTGGAAGCCTCGATCTGCCAGGCGGGTGAGACGGGATGCGCGGCCGGGGCGGGGCACCCGATGCGATCGCATGAGCAGGCACGGCCGGTGTCGCGGATCCTCCCGTGCCCGGCAGCGGCGGGCCGGGGCTGACGGCTCCGCTCGTCACGCAGGTGCGCTCCCAGGCATACCGGCCAGCCCATCGTGGCGTAGTCCACGGCGGCTGCGGCCATCCGGCCCGCTTCCTTGCGGCGGCCGCGACGCAGCATCGCCTCGACCATCGGCTTCCACTCCCGCTCCCTGCCGGATCCCCTTCACTTCGATGATGCCCGGTACGAGCGCTCACGCGCAGCCCGCCCCCCCGGCTGAGGCCGAGACGATACCTAACGCAGGTACACAGCTGACCATTACCGCCACTGGCGGCCGGCTACGGGGCCTTTGCCCGGGGCCATGAAGCCAAGGGGCCGGGCGGCTCAGCTCAGACGGCGGGCGGCTTCGGCGGCCCAGTAGGTGAGGATGATGCTTGCGCCCGCGCGGCGGATCGCGGTGAGGGTCTCCATGATCACCCGGTCCCGGTCCAGCCAGCCGTTGGCTGCGGCGGCCTCGGCCATCGCGTACTCGCCGCTCACCTGGTAAGCGGCGACAGGCACCGGGACAGCCGCCGCGACCTGCGCAACCACGTCCAGGTAGGGCAGGGCTGGTTTGATCATGACAATGTCGGCACCCTCGTCGATGTCGAGGAGCACCTCCCGGAGAGCGTCACCGGCTGCCGGATCCTGCTGATAGGAGGCCCGGTCACCGAAACGGGGCGCGCACTCGGCGGCGTCGCGGAAGGGCCCGTAGAAGGCGGATGCGTACTTGGCCGAATAGGCGCAGATGACCACCTCGGGATAGCCGGCCCCGTCGAGTGCCTGCCTGATCGCAGCCACCTGGCCGTCCATCATCCCGCTCGGGCCGACGACGTGCGCGCCTGCCTGCGCCTGTGCCACGGCTATCGCGGCATAACGCGCCAATGTGGCGTCGTTGTCCACGTCTCCAGCGTCGGTGAGCAGTCCGCAATGGCCATGGTCGGTGTACTCATCCAGGCATAGGTCCGCCATGAGGACCGTGGCGTCACCCACGTCGGCGACCAGGTCCCGCAGTGCCTGCTGCACGATCCCGTCCGGATCGTCGGCCGCGGACCCGCGGGCGTCCTTGACCGCCGGGATGCCGAACACGATAACCCCGCCGACTCCGGCCTCCACGGCTTCGGCGGCCGCTTTGCGCAGGCTGTCCCTGGTGTGCTGGACCACGCCGGGCATGGACGCTACCGGCTGCGGCTCGCTGATCCCCTCCTTGACGAACAGAGGCAGCACCAGGTCCGGCGCGCGCACGCTGGTGCGTGCTGCCAGCCGGCGCAGCGCCGGGGTCCGGCGCAGCCTGCGGGGACGCACTGCGGGGAATCCACCGTTCATGACCGGCTCCCTTCCCGGGGGCGCGGGCGGGCGGGGGGCCGCCCTCCGCTTCGCCTTCGGCTCTTTTACGCTCCGGGCAACCCCCCGCCCGCGCTGTTGTGGCTTGGGTCAGCGCCCGGCTGAGCCCCGCCGTGCTGTTGTGGCTGGGTTAGCGCTCTACCGGCAC
>DPMS01000402.1 GCA_003541285.1 Actinomycetota bacterium | reverse complement strand
GGCCCGGGGCGATGTCCGCTGGGTTGCGGTGCACGCTTTTCCCGGGGTCAGCAACGCCCCGTCCAACGGGATCTGCCTCTCCCTGGGCTTCACGCTGACCGGAGCACAGGACATCACCTTCAACGGCAGGGTGCTGCGCATTAACCACTGGGTCATCGACCCCGGCACCGACCTGGACTGACGCTCACCGGGGCGGCGGCACCGGCCGNNACCGCCGTATCCAGTTCGAGCAGTACCGCACCGACGAGCCCGTCGACGCGGTAGTGGCCAGCCTGTCCCTGCATCACGTGGCCGACCCGGGCCTGGTTCTCGACCGCGTCGCCGCGGTCCTGAAACCGGGAGGGTCGCTGGTGGTGCTGGAGTGGGGGTGGGAGAACCTCGACGAGCGGACAGCCCGGTGGTGTTTCCGGCACCAGCTCCGCCCGGCTGGCGAGCCCGGCACCTGGCTCGACAGCCTGCGGACCGAATGGGCGGCCTCCGGGCTCGCCTGGGAGGACTTCTGCCGGAACTGGGCCGATGGCCACGGGCTGCATCAGGCAGCGGCGATCAGGCGGACGCTGGCCGGCAGATTCCAGGCGCGGCACCAGAGCACCGGGCCCTACTACTTCCCGGAACTGGCCGACGCTGACATGGCGGCCGAGCAATCCGCCATCGACGCCGGGGAGATAACAGCCGGCTGCCTGCGTTACGCGGGAGTCCGGTGAGCCTGCGGCGGGCCGCGGCGTGGCCTCCGGGGGGCAAGCGCCCAGGTGGGCCAGCTGTACTACTTCGTGACCTGATGAAACGATCATCCCGTGACGCCGCCCGGACCCGATGCGCAGCCCGGACCTGCGCCTCGGCCTGGACCCGACGCGCCCGCCATGCGCGCGCCGCAACCTGAGCGCACGCCGCCGCCTGGACGCCCGCCTGCCGCACAGCCCAGCGTGCCCGGCATCGTTGTGGACGACCAGGCCGAGCGCCGGGTCCGCAAACCGGCCGATCTGCTCCGGCTCGTCATTGACGGTGCCTGGCTGGCCGTGTTCACCGGGGTGGGCCTGGTCGCGACGGCCACGGCCTCGGGTGCGGAAACCGACCTGGCGAGTGCGGGCAAGCACCTGCCCGGCGTGCTGCTGACGCTGCTGCGGATCACGTCCGGGCTGGCGCTGCTGATCTTGCCGGTGGCCCTGGCGGTACGCCAGTTCGCCCACCGCCAGCCCCGCCGCCTTGCCGAGGCGGTCGGCACCAGCGCGGCCATGTTCGGCCTGGTGGTGGCGGCGAACGCTCTGCTGCGGCTGCCGGCAGCCGCTCACTTCTACGCCGCCCTCACCGTGACGCGCAACGGGGCGACCCACACCGCCCCGCTTGACGGCTACCTGGCCGCGTTCGCGGCCTACGTCACGGTCATGGACCTCGGCGGCCGTCCGCGCTGGCGTGCAGCCGTCTGGCTGACGGTCGGGGCCTATGCGATCACCAGTCTGGTGGCGATCCACGCCACCGCCCTGTCGCTGGCGATCACCCTGCTGCTGGGCCACACGGTCGGCGTCGCCGTGCGGTACGCGGCCGGTCTGCCCTCGCAGCGCCCGCCGGCCGGGGAGATAGCCGAGGCGCTCAGGTCAGCGGGCCTGCCGGTGACTGCCATGAGCCGGGCACCGCATGCGCGCGGAACGAGCCGCGCCTACACCGCGGCCACCGCCGGGGGTGAGCATCTCGATGTGGCTGTGTTCGACCGCGACCAGGAGGCCGCGGGTGCGCTGTACCGCATCTACCGGCTGGTGCGGCTGCGAAGCCAGGTCTCCCGGGGCGTGCCGCTGTCGCTGGAGCACGCCGTCGAGCGGTCAGCACTGCTGAGCTATGCGATGGCGGACGCAGTCGTGGCCACCCCACGTCTGCGCGCCGCCGTACGGGTCGGCCCCGACGCCACCGCGCTGGCCCACGACCACTGTGCGGGGACCACGCTGGCGGACCTGGCCTCGCCGCCGGACGACGCCCAGTTGCACCGCGTCTGGGAAACGGTGCTGCGCATGCACACCCACGGAGTCACGCACCGGGCTCTCACCGCGGACCGCATCCTGCTCACCCACGGGGGCGGGGTGGTGCTGCTCGACCCGGCCAACGGCGACGTGGCCGCCAGCGACCTGCAGCGCCGGCTGGACCTGGCCCAGTTGCTGGCCGAGCTTGCCCTGCTCGTGGGTGCGGAGCGGGCGGCCCGGATCGCGATCGAGGAGGTTGGCGCCGCCAAGCTGGTCGCCGTGCTGCCGCTGCTTCAGCCGGTGGCGCTGTACCGCACCACCAGGGCCGCGCTCCGGGGGCAGCGCGAGGTCCTGCCCGATCTGCGGGCGCGGCTGGCCGCCGCCGCCCCCGCCGGCGAGGTCCCCCCGGTACGGCTGGAGCGGGTCCGGCCCCGGACGCTGGTGAGCCTGGTCGCTGGCGTGGCTGTCGCCTATGTCCTCGCCGGGCAGCTTGCCCGGGTCGATATCGCCGCCCTGATCCGGCACTCGGACCCGCGCTGGATCGCGCTCGCGCTCGTGCTGTCCGCACTGACCTACGCGGCGGCGGCGACCTCGCTGACGGGCTTCGTGCTGGAGCGGCTGAAGTTCGTGCGCACCCTGCTGGCGCAGCTCGCCGCCTCGTTCGTCACGCTGGTGACCCCGGTGGCGGTCGGCGGCGCGGCGCTCAACATCCGCTATCTGCAGCGCAATGGAGTGTCGCCCGCCAAAGCGACCGCGAGCGTCGGCGCGGCCCAGGTGATCGCTTTCGTTCTGCATATGTTGCTGCTTGTCATCTTCGCGGCGATCACCGGTGCCGCACAGATCCATTCCCTGCGGCCGCCGGTCTGGGTCTACTACGTGCTTGCCGGTCTGGTGGTGCTGGTGCTGGCGGCGATCGCCGTGCCGCGCGGGCGGCGCCTGCTGCGCGCCCGGCTGGTCCCCACACTCGGGCAGGTACTGCCCCGGCTGCTCGAGCTCGCGCAGAGCCCGCGCAGACTGGCCGCGGGGCTTGGCGGCGCACTGGCGCTGACCGCGGCCTACGTGCTGTGCCTGGAGGCCTGCGTCCATGCCCTGGGCGCCACCGTGCCAATCACCGCCGTGGCTGTCGTGTACCTGACCGGCAGCGCGCTCGGGTCGGCTGCCCCCACCCCGGGCGGGCTGGGCGCCGTGGAGGTCGCGCTTTCCGCGGGGCTCACCGCCGCCGGTCTGGACAACGGCACAGCGCTCAGCTCGGTACTGCTGTTCCGGCTGCTGACCTTCTGGCTCCCGGTGCCCGTCGGCTGGTTCGCCTTCACCCATCTCCAGCGCAAGCAGGCCCTCTGAGCAGTCCCGATAATCCGGCCCGGCTGATAATGGCGCGGCCGGCCATTGAGGAGACCGGTTGACTCACCCACTGCGGGTGAGGAATCCGGCGGGCACCGGTAGCAGGGTTGATGGCGAGGCACTGTAGCCTGCGGCACCGCGAACGGGGCGCATGCACGCTGGCCGGGGCAGTTCCGGGGGGACCAGAATGAACCGACGGACGAACAGACTGGTCTCGGCTCTGGCGATCGTTGCCGCCGGATACCTGGCAGCGGGATGCGCACAGGCAGGCAGCGCCAGCGGCGCTCTGGCCAGCTTGTCAGCCAGCAGAAGCGTGAGCGCCTCGCCGGCCACCTCCCCGCCGCAGACGACGGCCCCGCCCACGTCAGCACCCGCGACCAGCCAGCCGGCCCCCAGCCGGGAGCCGGTCAGCCGCTCGCCGCGGCCGACAGTTACGGTTACCGCGCCGGCGGTGCCGGCGCCGGCGCCGGCCTCGGCATCGCCGGCCACGGCAAGCGGGTCCGGTTCCTCGCTGCTGTGGCTGTGGATCATGCTGGGCGCCGCCGCCATCGCCGGCGTGGCGGCCTGGATCGCCCACGCGGTCAGCCGCCGCAAAGCCACCGCGGCTGGCTGGCGTTCGAAGGTGATCGACGCCTACGCGAAGGGATCGGCCCTGTATGACGCCATGGCCGCCGCCGAGGCCCCGGGAGCGCTGGCCGCCCAGGACGCCGGCGTCCGCTGGGCCGATATCGGCCGCCGGGCGGACGACCTGACGCAGACGCTCTACACGCTGCGCGAGAGCGCCCCGGACGAGGACGGCCGCGCCCGGGCCGCCGATGTCCTCGCCTCGCTGCAGGCGGTGCGTTCAGCGATGGATGCCGAGCGTGCGCCGGGTGGCGCCAGCGGGCCGCAGGGCGCGCGGATTCACAGCCTGCTGCTGTCCTTCGAATCGTCCCTCAGCGCACTGCACTCGCCCGGGGAATACCTCCCTCGTTAGGAACTGCCCGGTCAGCGGGCAGGACCTTCGGCTCTAGCGATCGTGACAGCTCAGCGATCTGATGAGACCAGATCCGGGCCAGATTCGAAAGCGGGGGGCGGTATGGCGAGGATCGAAGGCGGGATCGTGGTCGGCGCAGGTGTGGATGTGGTCTTCGGCTACGTCGCCGACCAGCGGAACGAGCCGCAGTACAACCCGCGCATGGTGCGCGCGGAAAAGATCACTGATGGCCCGGTCGGGCCGGGGACCAGGTTCCGCTCGGCCGTGGCGTTCATGGGGCGCCCGGCCGAAATGCTGATCGAGTTCACGGAGTACGACAGGCCGACCCGGCTGTCCTCCAGTACCACTATGCGCCAGGGTGACACGAGCGGGACGCTGACGTTCGAGCCGGTTGCTGCGGGCACGCTGATGCGGTGGTCGTGGCAGGTCCGGCCCAAAGGCGCGGCCAGGCTGCTGGGGCCGGCGCTCACCCGGATGGGGGCGCGCCAGGAGCAGGCGATCTGGGCCAGCATGAAGCGGCACCTGGAGGCACGCGAAGCGGGCCGGCCGGTCACCCGCGATGCTGACGATCGCCCGGGTGACAGCGGCGCTGGATCGCTGGCGGGCCAGGGCTGGCCGGGCAAGGTCCTGCTGGCAGCCAGCGTGGCCGGGCTGCCGCTGGTCCTGCTGGCGCTGCGCAGGCTCGGCCGCCGGGGTGGCCTGCTGGTGGAAGCTGGCTGCGGCGCGCTGTTCGCCCGCGACATGACGATGACGGTCACCGGCACCCCGGCCAGGCTGCGGGCGTTGCCCCGGTTCCTGCTGTTCGCGGAGGCGGCGGTGTCCGGGCTGGCCACGTTCACGGGCTTGTGGGCATGGGTGTGGCGGCCGTTCGCGGCAGCGCCGGCCAGCCAGCGGCGGCACCGGGGGCAGGCCGCTGGGTGCCGGGCAGCAGCTACCCACCCGGCCGTCACCGCGCCGCGCGGCCAGGCGGTGGCCCGCGTCGCCACCATTGCCGCCGCCATGACCTTCGCCCTGCACACGGCGCGGGAAGCGATTTACCTCAGCCCTGGTCACGGCCGCCGGTAGCGGGCTCAGCCAGCTAGGCCGGTGGGGGCGGCGGCACGAGGCCGCGGCCCGCGGCCCGGGTCGGGAATGCGGTCCCCTGGCCCGCTGTGCCCACCCGGGCCGGCCTTGCACCGATGAGTTAGCTGGCTCAGGGCCGTCCTATCTCACGACGGGCTGCGGTGCTTCTGTCGTAGGCAGGTGCTTGGCTGGAGCCGTGGCAGCCCGGCGGCGCCGGCCGGAAGAGGCCGGCCAGTCTTCCGGAAGGAGTGCTGATGACCTCGGTACGGGTACTGGCTGGAACCCGCAAGGGCGCGTTCATCCTGACGTCGGACGCCAAGCGCGAACGGTGGGACATCGCCGGCCCGCTCTTCGGCGGATGGGAGATCTACCACCTCAACAGCTCTCACGCTGACCCGGACCGGCTGTACGCGTCCCAGTCCACCGGATGGTTCGGGCAGCTCATCCAGCGCTCGGACGATGGCGGTGCTACCTGGGCCCCGGTTGGCAACGAGTTCGGCTACGACGGCGAGCCGGGTACGCATCTGTGGTACGACGGCACGCCACGGCCCTGGGAGTTCAAGCGGGTCTGGCATCTGGAACCCTCGCCCGGCGACCCGGACACCGTCTACGCCGGCGTTGAGGACGCCGCCCTGTTCCGCTCGTCCGATGGCGGGCGGAGCTGGCAGGAACTGCCAGGCCTGCGCGGCCACGGGTCGGGGCCGTCCTGGCAGCCGGGGGCGGGCGGGATGTGCCTGCACACGATCGTCCTGGATCCATCCGGGAACGGGCGGATCTTCGCCGCGATCTCAGCCGCGGGCGTGTTCCGCAGCGACGACTCCGGGAAGACATGGCGGCCGGTGAATCGCGGCCTGCAGTCGCAGGGCATCCCCGACCCGGACGCCGAGGTCGGTCACTGCGTTCACCGTCTTGCCAGGCATCCCTCGCGCCCCGACGTGCTGTTCATGCAGAAACACTGGGATGTCATGCGCAGCGACGATGGCGGCGAGTCCTGGCAGGAGATCAGCGGCGATCTGCCCACCGATTTCGGGTTCGTGATCGACGTTCACTCCCACGAGCCGGACACCGTCTTCGTCGTCCCGATCACCAGCGACTCCCTGCACTATCCGCCGGACGGAAGGCTGCGTGTCTACCGCAGCAGGACCGGCGGCAACGAGTGGGAGCCGCTGACCAACGGCCTCCCCCAGCAGGACTGCTATGTGAATGTGCTGCGCGATGCGATGGCCGTGGACTCGCTCGATGAGTGCGGTGTGTATTTCGGCACGACCGGCGGGCAGGTGTACGCGTCCGCGGATGGTGGTGACAGCTGGCAGGCGATCGTGCGCGACCTCCCGGCCGTGCTGTCGGTGGAGGTCCAGATACTGCCATGATCCGGGTCGCACTGCCGGCGCATCTGCGGACGCTGGCGCAGGTCGAGGGCGAGGTGGAACTGGACGTCCGGGGTGAGGTCACACTGTGCGCTGTGCTCGACGCGCTGGAGGCCCGCTACCCGATGCTGCGGGGCACGATCCGCGACCACGCCAGCGGGCGGCGGCGGGCGTTCATCAGGTTCTTCGCCTGCGAGCAGGACCTGTCCCACGAACCCGCCGACGCCCCGCTGCCCGGCGCGGTCGCGGCAGGGACCGAGCGCTTCCTCGTCGTCGGCGCCATGGCGGGCGGCTGACTGCCGCCACCGGTTGCACCGGGCTGCTTCTTTCTCGTTACGGTAGCCAGATGGATACCGGAAACCTGCCCGGCCGCAGCGGTGCCGGTGTCGTGGCGGACGCTGACGGTATCGGCCCTGCGCGCCAGCCCGCGAACCCCGCCCGCCCGGCCCGCCTGGCCCGCCGGCCCGCCCGGCCAGGATTGTCTTCGCCAGCTTCCTGATGCTGTTTGTGGAGCTGGCCCTGATCCGCTGGATCGCCGCGAACAACGTATACGTCAACGAGGCCACCGATTTCGTCCTGCTCGCAAGCTTCCTCGGCATCGGGATCGGCTTCCTCAACGCCCGGGCGAAGCGGGACTACGCCCGGTGGGCCCC
>DPMS01000399.1 GCA_003541285.1 Actinomycetota bacterium | reverse complement strand
GGTGATGCGCTGCCTGCTGGGCCTGGTCGAACCCGAGCAAGGGATCATGCGGTGGCGAGGAGAGCCGATCACGGAAGTCCTGTGGCGCCGTTTCGGCTACATGCCGGAAGAGCGTGGCCTCTATCCCTCCATGGTGGTTCGTGAGCAGATCGTCCACTTCGCCGGCTCTCCGGCCTGGCCCGGCCCGCCGCCCAGCGGGCCACGGAGACCGTCATCGGCCGGGTTGGCCTGGCGGACCTGGCAGGCCACCGGGTCGAGGAACTCTCGCACGGCAACCAGCAGCGCGTCCAGCTTGCCATCGCCCTGGTCCATGAGCCGGAACTGCTCATCCTCGACGAGCCGTTCGCCGGCCTGGACCCGCTGGGCGTGGCCGCGCTGGGCGAACTGCTGGGGGCGCTGGCTGAGGACGGAGCCGCGGTGCTGTTCTCCAGTCACCAGCTGGACCTGGTCCAGCACCTGTGCCAGGACATCGTGACGGTGGACCACGGCCGGGTGGTGCTGGAAGGTTCCCTGGAGCAGTTGCAGGCGGCGGCCGGCCGGCGGCAGGTCACCGTGATATTCGCCCGGACCCCGCCGGCGTACTGGTCAGCAGGGCTGCCGGACGTTGACGTCGAGGCGGCGGATGACCGTCACGTGCGGCTGGCGGTCAGCGCTGACCGCGACCCTGGTGACATTCTCCGCGCGGCGCGGGCAGCGGGGCCGCTGATCAGCTTCGAGTTCGAGCCGCCGTCACTGGACGAGATGTTCCGGATGGCGGTGGCGCGATGAGCAGGCGGATCAGCGCGATCTGGGTCATTGCCCACCGGGAACTGCGCTCGCGGGCCCGGAGCAGGGCGTTCCGTGTGTCCAGCGCTCTGCTGCTGGTCGGCATGATCCTGGGCATCGTGATCCCGGCCTTCGCGATGCGTAACGCCAACCGGTACACCGTCGCGGTCGTGGCGCAGCCCGGCCTGAGTCAGGCGATCACGTCCCAGGCCGCCGCTGCCGGGCTCACCGTCAGTATCCGGCCCGCCGCGGGCCGGGCCGCGGCGGTCGCGCGCGTCGATGCGGGCACCGCAGACGCGGCGGTGGCTGGCCAGGAGGTGATCTGGAAGAACGCCGAGAACACCCGGCTGGCGCCGGTGCTCTACGGCGCGCTGGCCCAGGCCGCCATCGGCCAGCGGGCGCAGGCGCTGGGGCTGACGCCAGGTCAGCTACGGAGTCTCCTCGCGTCAGCCCACCCCACTGTGACCAGGCTGCACGCCCAGCCGGACCGCACCCCCCAGATGATCATTGCCCTGATCGGGATGATCCTGCTGTTCGTCGCGCTGAACTTCTACGGCAATTACGTCCTGACCGGGGTGGTGGAGGAGAAGTCCAGCCGGGTGGTGGAGGTGCTGCTGGCCCGGGTGCGGCCCGCCGACCTGCTGGCGGGCAAGGTGGCGGGCATTGGCATGCTCGGCATCGGCCAGTTCACCGCGCTGGCCGCGGCTGCGGCCGTGACCCTGGAGGTCACCCGGCCATTCCACCTGCCCGCTGGCACGCTTCCGCTCATCGGGAGCGTGGTGCTCTGGTTCATCCTCGGCTACAGCTTCTACAGCGTGCTCTACGGCGCCCTCGGCGCGCTCGCCTCCCGCACCGAAGACGCCCAGGCGGCCGCCGCCCCGCTCACCGGGTTCATGCTCCTGGTCTACTTCGGGGCGTTCACGATCATGGCTAACCCAGCCGCCTGGTGGGTCACGGCCGGCTCACTCTTCCCACCGACCGCCCCCATCTTCATGCCGATGCGGGCCGCGCTCACCACCGTGCCGGCCTGGCAGATGGTCACCGCCGTCCTGCTCATGGCCGCCGCGATCGCGGTGCTGATCGCGGTCGGCGGCCGCCTGTACCGCGGTGCCGTGCTGCACACCGGGGGCCGGACCCGCCTCCGGCAGGCGTGGCGCGGGACCATCGCCTGACCGGGCGGTATGCCCGGGTCAGGCCGGCTGTGCTTTTGCCCGCAGGCCGGTGAGGAAGGCCAGCCCATACAGCACGCCGATCACGATCAGGATGAATCGGTATCCCGTGATCAGGGCGACGTACTCAAGCGCGCCACCGACCATAGCGCCGAGCAGGTTCACGGCGAATGCCGTCCCCGAGGTCTCCACGCCCGCGAACCGCTGGGCGAAGACCAGGTTCGCGAGGAAGATCGGGGCGAAGGCCAGCGCACTGCCCGCCAGGAAACGCGGCACCATCGGCAGGCTCAGCAAGGACTCCTGCGGGACCAGCCAGGCCAGCGCCAGCGCCGCGAGCAGCCCGGCGTACAGCACGGTGGGCCGCGGCAGCCGGATCCGGCTCGCGGTCTCCACCGCCAGGTACACAGCGATCAGCACGCCCGCGAAGACCAGCGCGTTCACGAACCAGGTGGCGCCGAACAGCAGCGCGAACTGCACCACGTTCTTGGTCTCCAGCAGGAGGAAGGCCGCCCCCATGAACGCCAGGTCGATGTATCCGCGCATCTTGCTGAACTGGCCGCCGCCGACCCGCACGAGCAGCAGCGATCCGAGCAGGATCGCGCCAAGCATCAGCAGCAGCGGGGCCGGGATCGTCCTGCCGGGCAGGTACGGGAACGGGTGGTCGTCGGTGGCCGGGGTGACCCGGGCGCCGTTCCAGAAGGTCGCGCAGTTCGGCACCGGGCCGCCGGGGTGGACGGTGAGCACCGACAGGCGCCGCCCGCCCAGCGGCGGCCCCACCTCGGCGCAGGGGGCGCGGTGGTAGACGTCGGTGATCGTGGTGGCGTACCGGTCGAACAGGTACGGCGCGTAGTAGTTGTACATGGTGAACGTGCCGCCGGGTGCCAGCCGCGTCTTGGCCACCGCCAGCGACTGCTCGGTGAGCAGGTAGCTCTCCAGCCGGAGGGCGGACTGGCCGGTGAGCGCGACCAGCGAGTCGGGCAGTGCGAACACGATGAGGTTGTACTTCTTGTTCGTGTTCTGCAGGTACTCGCGGCCATCGGCCTGGTGGATGGTGACCCGGGGGCTGCGGTACGGGTGGTTCGGGTGGCCCCGGCCGATCACCGGCAGCAGTGGGTCGATCTCAACCGCGTCGACGTGCCTGGCGCCCTCGGACAGGGCGACCGCCACATCGTTGCCCGTTCCCGCCCCGATGATGAGCACGTTGTTCAGGCTCGCCCGGGTGACGTGCCGGTACGGGTAGAAGTAGAACGGCTTCACCGCGTGCATGGAACTGATGCACCGGGCCGCCTGGTAGGGGATGTTGTTGGCCGACACGGTAATCACGCGGCAGCCTCGGCTGTGCTCCACGATGGACAGCTTGTTGTAGGGCGACCACCTCTGGTTCGGCACGACCGACTCCAGGATCAGGAGCGTGACCACGCCGGCGATGGCGATCAGCTGCCACCACCGCACCCGCGGCAGCAGCAGGACCACCAGCCCGGCCCCGGCGACCACACCCCAGCCCGCGGGTGGCATGTCCATGAAGGACAGGGCCGAGAACACCGCGATCCCGGCGATGCTGCCCAGGATGTCGAGCCGGTAGGCCGGCAGCGGCCGGAAGGTGACGAAGAGCCGGGCGACCGCCTGGCCGATCCCGGCCATCACCGCCGCTGTGAGCAGGAAGACGATGGTGAGGCTCACCGGCTGGGGCAGTGCGGGGGTACCGCTGAGTCCCTGGAGCGGGCTGGAACCGCTCAGGTTCGCCAGGATCACCGGGAAGGCAAGGACGAAGCCCACCAGCGCCAGCAGCACCACCGGCGTCCAGCGCAGGTAGTCGCGGCTGGACTTGGCGTTCAGGAATCCGATGCCGATGCCGAGGAAACTGGCCAGGAGCATGAAATTGGTCGCCCTGGTCACGTACACGTTGTTGGACGTGACCCAGCGGATCAGGGCCAGTTCGACGAACAGCATCATGAAGCTGGCGAAAACTAGTCTGTACTGGTCCCCCGGCCGCGGCCCGGCCAGTATTTCGGCCTGCTGATCGCTGGTTTTGGTCTCGGTCATGGTCTCGGCGAGGTCGGCGCTGGCCCTGTCAGAGAGTTTCCCGGTATCCACCCGTGCAACCGTAGCCAATACATGACCGGGCAGTCCGCGGAAACGTGCGGCCGGGTGTGATTCGGGCAGCAAACTCCCGATGCCAGTGCGCCGGGTACGGTCCAGGGCAGAAGTTGACCTGCCACGTGAGAACCGCTTTATGGCCGGGCTTCCCGGCCACGCGAACGGGACCCGGATGGCGCGCGATGCCGCCCGGGCTGGGGCCGTCCCGGCTGGGACCGGGGCTGGCGGTACTGTGCCCGCCCTGGCTGTGC
>DPMS01000115.1 GCA_003541285.1 Actinomycetota bacterium | reverse complement strand
ACGTGATCGTTGACGGTTTGGCTTCAGGTGATGCTTGACAGTTTCTAGGGTCTGCGGACCGTCGGGTCTTGTTCATCTTCTGCGAGTTCACGTTTGAGGGCGAAGCGGTCGCCTATGGTGCCCAGGCTAATCTGCTGGCTGGTTTCGAGCAGTGTGGCTGGTCTTCCGAGGGCGTCTTGTCCTGTACGGATCTGGTAGGTCACGGCGATCTCCTGGTCGCAGGCGGCGTGGCTGGTGACGCGGTGGCGTCGTGTGGTCTTTCAGGTCCCAGGTGCCTGATAGCTCGTGGTGCAGGGCGAGGGCGAGCCGGTGGCCTTCGGTGGTGTGCCAGGTGAAGCGGTAGGCGAAGAACGTGCCGGCGTCGCGGGACCAGTAGGTCCAGCCGGTTCCGTCAGGGCGGAACGCGATGTCGGCAGCCTCCATGGCGCCCCGGTAGAGGTCTTGGTCTGACCAGTAGCCCACCAGGCGCTCATCCAGCACGGCTCCCATTGTGGGTGCTGGCCCGGCTCCCGGATAGCTGCCAGGCAACGCCCGGTGCTGGGCGGGGATCAGCGTGGAGCGCCCGCAGCGCGTAGCGCGAGGATGAACGGCGTTGAGGCCCGCAAGGCCCTGCGTAGGCGAGGCTGGCCAGGGACCCGGCGGCGCGCAGCAGGTTGTGTGCGATGGCCGCCAGGGCGGCCCACGCGGCATTGGCGGGGAACGAGCCCGATGGCAGGTGGGCGAGGGGGCCGTCGGTCCAGTCCGCGAACACCTGCTCCACGATGGCGTGGTCGCGGTGGTGCTCCCCGGCCTGGAGCATCACGAATGGGGAGCCGGTGAACACGGCGTGGCAGCGCCAGGCGGGGAACAGCCCGCCTTGGCCCTGGGCGGCCTTGCGGTTCAGGTCGCGGACGCGGCGGACGATGAGCCTGGCGGTGATCGCCTGGCCTTTCTTCGAGGCAAACGCGGTATAGGTGGCCTCGGCGACGTGGGCGCCGCTCACCCAGCAGGCCAGTTGCTCGTCCCAGATGGCCCGCGGTACTTGATGGGCCTCCAGGCCTCCTCGCCGATGGCCGCGATCGCCGCCTTGACGACCTTCGGGTCCATCCGCACCGTGACCGGGAAGAACGCCCCAGCCGCCCGCACGGCACCGCCGCGGAGTAAAACGCCGAGTCCGCCCGCACCACCGGCGTCCCGCCGCGCAGCCGGGTGGCCGCGACCACCGGCGCAGCCAGCGGCGTGCTGATGGTGGCGGCCAGCGCGTTCAGCCCGCGCACCAGCAGGCTCTTGCCCCCGGTCTTGGTGTGGCCGAACGCCGCGCCCTGCTTCTTGCGGCCGTAGACCCGCTTTTGCATCGAGTCGATATCGAGGAAGGCAAGGGTCTCCTTGCCCGCCAGCAGCGGGGCCCTGCATCCTTGGACGCCTGGCTGCGGCTCAGCAGTAGCAGCCTCTGCGTCGAGTTCTGAAGCGGTACACGGTAACCCGGCCGGGCAGATCTGGCCAGCTACCGGTGGCCGGCTACCGAACCTCAGGCTGCTTGCGCCTACGGCAGGCAGATCGTGACGCCGAGAACGTCCACGCATGTCCGTGGCGATCTGGATGGGCCCGGCGATGGGCTCGGCGTCGGGGACCACGACGGCTGCGGCGAGCGGGTTGCGGTCGCGGTCGGGACCGGGGATGGCGTTCCGGACGACTCCGGGGACGGTGCTCCGGCGGTGGCTGTCCGCTTGCTGGGCTCTCCGGGGGCTGACCCAGGCTGCGCGGGTGAGGAAGGCATCAAGGGCCCGGGGCTTCGGCCCGGCCAGGGTCCCGACGCTGATGGCCCTGCGGGCAGTAGCGCCGCGGGCGGCCCGGTCGCGCCGTGCAGCGGAGGACGACTGTGCAGCAGCGTCGCCCCAACGACCACCACCGTCACCACCACTGCTGCCGCAGCGGCTGCCGTCAGCGCCCGGCACACCCAGCGACCTTCTGGAGCGCGCCGGAAACCCGCGCCGCCCACTAGTGCCGGGAGCAGCACCGAACTGCGCGGAGAACGCCACCCGGCCTGCGGCGCCGCAGCCAAGGCCTTCCGGATCGCAGCCAGCCGCCCGACGGCCGACAAACCCGCGGAGACGTACACGACGACGGTGCCGCTCTCACGGCGGGCGAACGCCTGCATCCCGGGCGGCAGCCGGACACGCTCGACGCGGATCACGAGGCCAGCCTTCCGCAGCTCAGATACTGCTGGACGAAGCCCCGCATCAGCGTGGCGCGGCCACCGTCCTCGCCGGCAGCCCTCACATCCTGACCGCCTTCCGGCCGCTCAGATGCTGCTTGATGAAGGCCCACATCAGCATGGGGTCGCCACCATCCGCGACGACGACTATCACGTTCTGGCCGTCAGCGTCGAGGACAAGCGTGCTGCCGCCCCGGTGCGGGGAGCGAACGGCGCGGACGAGCGCGGACTGCGGACCGTCGGCCCCGGGCCGGACATCAGCCTGCCGGGCGGCCGACTCATACTGCCCCATTGGCATCCGCTTCTCCAGTCCGGGCCAAGACCGCCATCCCTGATAGCGGTAGATTACCGACAAATATCTCGAAGTATCAGATTACGGGAGAAGTAATCTCATTACCGTCAGCCATGCCAGGAGGCGGCGCGTGCCGGAAGCATCGCGGCGCGTTCTCGCCGGAGTGGGCATGGCGGGTCCCAGCTCACTCTCGGACATCACGGGCTCTGATCCCGGCGGCCATGCCCTGATGGCCACGGGATTTCGCCCCCACCAGCCACGGCGCCGAGGACGTTGGCGATGCCGCCGAGCCCGCGCATCCGGGCCCCAGCGTGCTGATCGCGGAGCGCGTCGGCGGTGGGGACGCCGCTGGACGCTCACAACGTGCGGCGGTCGTTCCGGGCGATCACCAAGGCGGCCGGTCTTGGGCAGGAGTGGACACCGATAGAGCTGCGGCACACTTTCGTCGGCTTGTCGAGCGCGAACGACGTCAACTCGAAGACATCGCGCGCCTGGTCGGCCACAGCGGCACATCCGTCACCGAGCGTGTATACCGGACACGAGATCCGGCCATCCCTGACCCAAGGCGCCGAGATCATGGACCATCTCTTTCAGTAGCTCGCCGACGCGCTGCTTTCTCCCACCACCTCCGGGATTACAGGGATGCAGAAGGTTACACCGGCCCGGGCAGTTCCCTATGGCCGCCAGCGAGCGGATACCGACGACCACCATCAGGCGCTCCTATCGGCCGTGTGCGCGCCGTGCCGGGCGAGTTCCATCTGGCCGGTGATTTCCTTGAAGGAGGTCTCCACCCGGTTGCGGCGCCTGGCGATCAGCCGTTGCA
>DPMS01000920.1 GCA_003541285.1 Actinomycetota bacterium | reverse complement strand
GCGAGGTCCGGCCGCGCGGGAAGCGGGGACTGTGCCAGCGCCACCTCGGCTGCCGTGAGGGCGGGCGGGGGCCATGGCCGGCCGCTGGCCAGCCGTGCGAGCACCCGGCGCACGTTCGTGTCGAGGACGGCATGCCGCTGGCCGAAAGCGAAGCTCGCCACCGCGGCGGCGGTATAGGCGCCGACCCCGGGGAGCGCGAGCAAGTCGTCCACCGAGTCCGGGACCTCCCCGCGGTGCCGCTCGCAGATCACGCGGGCGGCACCGTGCAGGCGAAGCGCGCGGCGCGGATACCCCAGCCGGCCCCATTGCCGCACCGCGTCCGCCGCCGAGGCCGCTGCCAGCGAAGCCGGGGTGGGCCAGCGGGCGAGCCAGGCCTCATATGCGGGGAGCACCCGCGCTACCGGCGTCTGCTGAAGCATGACCTCGCTGACAAGCACCGCCCACGGGCCCGCGGTGGGCCTGCGCCAGGGAAGATCCCGCGCCTGCGAGGCGTACCAGCGCAAGATCGCCGCCACCTGGCTGCCTGCCATGACGATCAGATCATCCCACGCCCGGCCCAGAACCGGCGAGCGCGCAGGCCGGGCCGGACGGCAATCGAGGGGGCGTGCCGGCGGGTCGGCGGGGACATCTGGTGATGATCTCGCATACTCCGGAATATGGGCCAGTACGGTAAGCGCCCACCCCAGGGGCCTGTCCCGCGGAGCGTCTACTGGCAACGCCGGGTGCTCGTACTCGTGCTCGGCGTCTGTTTGCCCGGCCTGCTCGCGGTGTCGGTCAGCGGGATGCTCAGCAGTGGTGCCGAAGCTACCAGGGCCGCGAACACGCCCAGTGCACGCCCGTCGGGGACCGTCCGGGCACATTCCAGCTTGACCCGGCAGCCATCCCCAACTCCAGCGCTGCCGGGGCCGGGCGGGCGGCGAGCATGCGCCGCCAGCAGCGTCGTGCTCAGCCTGTTCACGTCCCGGTACTGGTACCGCAGTGGGCAAAAGCCCCGGTTCGCCGTGGACGTGGTCTCCGTCGCCCGCCGGCCGTGCAGGTTCAAGCTGGGAGCCGGGTTCGTGTCCGTGGTCATCACGTACGGTCCGGCGCGGATCTGGGAATCGTCCGACTGCGTCCAGGGCAGCGGATCGCGGGCAGTCACTTTGACCAGGGGCGTACCCGTTGTTCTCCAGGCGTCCTGGGATCGGGAAACCTCAGCGCCTGGCTGCCGGGGTACCCGCCGGCCGGCCCGCCTGGGGACCTACACGGCTACCGCGCTCAGCGGTCGCCTGCACAGCAACACGTTGGTCATCGTGCTGGCCGGGCCGGGAGTAGGCGCGCCGTAGCCGGCTGGCGCCCGGCCCTTGCCGGGTCAGCCGCCCAGCGCGGCTGCTATCGCTCCCTTGACGTCTGCCACTTCCCGGACGTCGGTGAGCGTTCCAGTGCCCCCATCCGCCGGAAGGCCGGCCGCACCGGCCGGAACGATGGCCCGCCGGAAACCCATGCGTTCGGCCTCTGCGAGCCTTCTGGCCACGCCGGCCCCCCGCCGCACCTCGCCGGCCAGTCCGACCTCCCCGATCGCCACCACCAAAGCCGGGACGCTCAGATCCGCAGCGGCGCTCGCGAGGGCCAGCGCGATCGCGAGATCCACGGACGGCTCGGTCAGCCGCACCCCGCCGACCGTCGCCGCGTACACGTCCGCCTTGCCAAGCTTGACGTCGGCACGCCGCTGCAGGACGGCCATCACCATGCCCACCCGGGCGGAGTCCAGGCCGGAGGTGACCCGGCGCGGGATCTCCAGGGTGGACCCGGCCACTAGTGTCTGCACCTCCGCCAGGAGTGGCCGGCGGCCCTCCAGGGTGACGGTCACGCAGGTTCCCGGCACGGACGCGCCACGCTGCGACACGAACAAGCCGCTTGGATCCGGCAGCCCGATCAGCCCGTATTCGCCAAGTTCGAAACATCCCACCTCATCGGTCGGGCCGAAGCGGTTCTTCAGCGCCCGCACCATCCGCAGTTGGGCGTGGCGGTCCCCCTCGAAATGCAGGACCACGTCCACCAGGTGCTCGAGTGCCCGGGGCCCTGCGATCGCCCCGTCCTTGGTGACGTGCCCGACCAGCACGGTGGTCAGCGACCGCTGCTTAGCCACGGCCATGAGCGCGGAAGTGACTTCACGGATCTGGGTCACCCCGCCTGGGGTTCCGTCGATCCCGGGGGCGATGATGGTCTGCACCGAATCGACGATCAGCAGTTGCGGGCAGACAGCTTCCACGTGGGCCAGCAGGGCGGACAGTTCTGTCTCGGCGGCGAGGTAGAGGTGCGGGCCGACCGCGCCGATCCGGTCCGCGCGCATCCTCACCTGGGCGGCCGACTCCTCGCCGGTGACATACAGGACCTTGCCCGACTCCGACGCGAGTGCTCCCGCCTCCAGCAGGAGCGTGGACTTGCCCACCCCTGGCTCGCCAGCCAGCAGGACCACCGCACCGGGGACCAGCCCGCCGCCCAGCACCCGGTCCAGTTCGTCCAGGCCGGTCGGCCGGACCCGGGCGGCCTGCGCATCAATCTCGGTGATCGGGACGGCAGCGCCCTTGGTCCCGGCGGCCGACCGCACAGCCGGCCCGAGCCTGGTGCGGGCCAGGGCTGGAACGGCGGCCTCCTCGACGGTGCCCCACGCCTGGCAGTCGCCGCATCGCCCCGACCATCTCATGCTGCGCCAGCCGCATTCGGTGCAGCGGAATACCGGCCCCGTGGATGACTTTCCCATGACCCGCACCGTACTGACCGGGTGCGACACTCCTTATGACTAAGGGCGTGAACGCTGCGGCTCCGCGGGCCGCATAAGCTGGCCGAGCGGAAGCGCCCCAGGCAGCCTGGGGGGAAGGAGTCATGTTGAGCCGCGCCGTCAAGGCCCCGCGACCCCTTGTTGCGCTGTCCACCGCGTCGGTCTTCCCGGACCGGACCCCGGACGCGTTCGAGGTCGCCGCGCGCCTCGGTTATGACGGGGTTGAGGTGATGGTCTCGGCCGATGCAGTCAGCCAGGACGTGGATGTGCTCCGGCGGCTGGTGGACTATCACGGCGTCCCCGTGCTGGCCATCCACGCGCCGTGCCTGCTCATCACGCAGCGGGTATGGGGACGCGAGCCCTGGGGCAAACTCGTGCGGGCCAAGGACGTGGCGGAGAAGCTGGGGGCCCGGGTGGTCGTCGTGCATCCGCCGTTCCGCTGGCAGCGCGACTACGCGAAGGATTTCGGCGCCGGGCTGGCGCGGATGCGCGAGGAAACCGATGTCGTGTTCGCCGTGGAGAACATGTATCCGCTGCGGGCCGGCGGTGCCGAGGTGGCGCCCTACTCCCCGCACTGGAATCCGGTCCTGATGGATTCCCCGCACGTCACGCTGGACCTGTCCCACACGGCGGTGTCCGGGTCAGATGCGCTGGCCATGGCCGCTGACCTGGGTGACCGGCTGGTGCACGTGCACATGGCCGATGGCAGCGGTGTGTCCTACCGCGACGAGCACCTGGTCCCAGGCCGCGGGGCCCAGCCTTGCGGGCCGTTGCTGGCGAAGCTGGCGGCTGGGGATTACTCCGGTTCGGTCGTACTCGAGGTGAACACCCGCCGGGCGGCCACGCGCGAGGCGAGGCTGGCGGACCTGGCGGAGGCCCTCGAGTTCACCCGCAAGCATCTCGATACCGCGTACCCGGGTGCGGGGGACGCGACGGGCGTGGCGGATGTGGCAGCTGGCCCGTCGGCAAACCGGGCGGCCGGCCCCGATCCGGTCAGCCAGCGTGGATAGGTGTTACCACNNCCCGGGCAGCGTCAGCGGAGCCCGGGACCGGGTGTCGCCGCTGGGCGGCCGCTGGGTGTCGCTGGACGATCGGCCCGCAGAAGGGGCATCCTGCGGATCATGACGAACCACACTGCAACGCTGATCACGGTCGCGCCCACAGGCGCTGAGTCCGAGAAATCCGCGGTCCCGGCGCTGCCAGTCACCCTGGACGAACTGGTCACCACCGCCAAGGAATGCC
>DPMS01000916.1 GCA_003541285.1 Actinomycetota bacterium | reverse complement strand
GTCGTCGCCGAGGGCCAGGATGGCGGCGCGTTCGGCGCTGGTGAGGGTCTTGGGCCGGAGGGCCTGGCGGCGGGCAAGGTCCCCTACACCGGCCACCCGGTCGAGTACCCGGTGCTCATCGGCGGGGTGATGCAGGCAGTGGCCTGGCTGGTGCGGCCCATCAGTGACCCCTACGTCCGCGGCCGGGAGTTCTTCGACGTCACCGTCGTGCTGCTGGCCCTGTGCGCGATCGCGGGCACCCTGGCCACCGCCTACCTGGCCGGCCGGTCGCGGCGCTGGACCGGGCTGCTGGTCGCGCTGGCCCCTGGCCTGATCCTGGCCTCGTTCATCAACTGGGATCTCATCGCGATGGCGCTGGTCGCGCTGGGCATGGCGGCCTGGGCGGCACGCCGGCTGATCCTGGCCGGGATGCTGCTGGGCCTGGCGGTGGCCACCAAGTTCTACCCGATCGTCTTCTTCGGCCCGCTGCTGCTGCTGTGCCTGCGGGCCGGCCGGCTGCGGGCCTTCGCCGTCACAGGGATCTCAGCCGCCGTGACGTGGCTGGCGGTCAACCTCCCGATCGTCCTCATCGCCCCCCGGGGCTGGAGCCGCTTCTACCGGATGAGCGACACCAGGCCCGCGGACTGGGGGTCCATCTGGTACTTCTTCCAGACCGAGCACTGGCCGCTCGTGGGCAGCCTCCGGCAGAGTTCGCTGAACGCGTTCTCACTGGCCGTGTTCGCGGCCTGCTGCGTGGTCCTCGCGGTGATCACCCTCGCGGCACCCCGCCGGCCCCGGCTGCCGCAGGTCTTCTTCCTGGTGCTCGCGCTGTTCCTGCTCGCCAACAAGGTGTGGTCGCCGCAGTACGTGATCTGGCTGGTGCCGCTCGCCGTGCTGGCCAGGCCCAGGCTGTGGCCGTACGCGCTCTGGCAGCTGGCGGAGATCGGGTACTTCTTCGCTATCTGGGCCTACCTGGTCACCCTGCTCGCGCCCAGCCCGCTGCCGCCCACCGCCGGCGGTATCGGCAACGGCCTGTATTTCGCCGCGCTGCTCGCACGGTTCGCCACGGTCAGCTTGCTGTGCGTGCTGGTGATCAGGGACATCCTGCGTCCCGATGGCGACGTGGTGCGGGCTGACGGCGAGGACGACCCGGCCGGCGGAGTCCTCGCGGATGCGCCCGACCGGTTCGTGCTCCGGCTGCGGTCGCGGCCTGCCGTCCAGGACCTGGCCGATACCGGCTAACTCCGGCGGGTGGACGAGCGTTCCGTCAGGCGGAGTCGAGGTGAGTGCGGAGCCAGCGGATGTCGGCCGCGGGGTCGGGGGTCTCGCTGATCACCGGGGCGCCCGCCGCCCGCACCACGTCCAGCAGGAGCGCCGGGTCGATGGTGCCCGACTCGATGGGGGCGTGACGGTCGCGGCCGGAGCCGAACTCGTCGCGCGAGTTGTTGCAGTGCACCAGGTCGATCCGGCCGGTGATCGCCTTCACCCGGTCCACGATGCCGGCCAGGTCGTCTCCGCCTGCGTGCGTGTGACAGGTGTCCAGGCAGAACCCGATCTCGCCGGTACCATTCTCAGCACCGGCGGCAGCGATGTCACCGATGGCATCCCACAGCCGGGCCACCGCGTCCACGCCCCGGGCCATGGCGTGGCCACCGCCGGCCGTGTTCTCGATCAGCAGCGGGACCGGCCGCCCGATCCGCTCGACCGCCTTACGCCAGTTGTCGTAACCGGCCTCGTCGGCCACTCCCTGGGTGACGTGACCGCCGTGCACGATGAGGCCTTTGGCCCCGACCGCCGCAGCAGCCGCCAGTTGCTGGGTCAGGAGTTTGCGGCTGGGGATCCTGATCCGGTTGTTCGCGCTCGCCACGTTGATGCCGTAAGGCGCGTGGATATATACGTCCACGCCCGCGGCCGCGAACGCCTCGCGCAGCGCCGCCGGGTCGCCGGCCGGGAAGGTGGGCGCGCCCCAGCCCTGCGGGTCACCGAGAAAAAACTGGATGACGTCAGCGCCGGTGGCGTGCGCCACCGTCAATGGGTCGCCCTCGCGGTCGTGCGCACCGATGCGGACCATGGTCCGAGCCTAGCGAGGGTCACGGACAGGCGGGGACGTGCTTGCCGGTGCCGCGGTCAGGCCAGGCCTGCCGGTCCGGTAGCAGGCGGGCGGGCCCCGATCCGGGATCAGGGGAAGAAGGCGCCGTGACCAAGGCCCAGGGCGAGCCCGACGAAGGCGGCCACCAGGCCGGTGACGATGACCATCCGCTCCGCCCGCGTCGCGGAGATCATCTGGGCGTAGAGGCCGACCAGCAGCGCGGCGAGCCCGACCGCGGACGCCACGACATGCTGGCTGACCACGAATCCGAAGGCGAAGGCCACGAACCCGGCGACGAGGGTGAACATCGCGAGGCTGTTCTCCAGCGGGTGCCGGCCGCCGTCGGTGTTCAGCGTGACATGCGGTAGATGCACATGAGGCCGTGCCCTGGTGGCCTGCGACATGGACCGCCACCCCTTCATGTAATCCTGGTATGTCAACCAGGAGTGTTCCCGCGCCCAGCGTGCCGGAATCTGCCGGAATCCAGAGTGGGCGGAAGTCACGTCCCGAGGTGCCAGAGGTCCTGTCCCGGCCCTAACCCCCATGCGGGCCGCCGGGCCGCCGGGCCGCAAACCCCTGCCTGTCCTGTCGGATGACCCTGGTAAGCTGGCTCGGCTGCAACAGACCCGGGAACCACATGCCGGGCCGCTAGAACGCAGCCCCTCCTGTCACGGAAAGACCGTGGCCGCACCAGTCCAGAGGAGGCAGGTTCAGTCCATGCGCCATTACGAAATGATGATCATCCTCGACCCAGGGCTCGAGGAGAGCACCGTCCAGCCCTCACTTGACCAGTTCCTCACCGTCGTCAAGGACGGGGGCGGGTCCGTGGACAAGGTCGATGTCTGGGGCCGCAGGCGCCTCGCCTATGAGATCGACAAGAAGTCCGAGGGCATCTACGCCGTCATTGACATGCTTGCCGAGCCGGACACGGTGCGGGAACTTGACCGCCAGCTCAGCCTCAACGAGGCCGTCCTGCGCACGAAGGTCCTGCGTCCGGAACAGCACTGAGCCGCGGTATGGCCGCGTGCGCGTGACCCGATACAACCCCTGAAGGACCGGGAGTACCCGATGGCAGCAGGCGACACCACGATCACGATCATTGGCAACCTGACCCGTGATCCTGAGCTCCGCTACACCCCGACCGGCCAGGCGGTGGCGAGTTTCGCGGTCGCCTCCACCCCCCGGTTCCTGGACAAGAACACCAACGAGTGGAAAGACGGCGACAGCCTCTTCCTGAACTGCAGCGTCTGGCGCCAGGCCGCGGAGAACGTGGCGGAGAGCCTGCAGCGTGGCATGCGGGTTATCGTTTCCGGCCGGCTGCGGCAGCGATCATACGAGACCAAGGAAGGCGAGAAGCGGACGGTCGTTGAGGTCGAGGTGGACGAGGTCGGCCCGTCGCTGCGCTACGCCTCGGCCAAAGTCACCAAGTCGAACCGGGCCAGCGGCGGCTTCGGCGGCAGCGGCGGATCCGGCGGGTATGGTGGGGGCTCGGGCGGGCGCGCGGCGGAGGACCCGTGGGCCGCGGACCCCGCCGGGGGATTCGGGGGGGATGGCCCGTCCGACGAACCTCCGTTCTGACACCCCTGACCAGACACCATCCCCGCAGCATGCGGGGCTCTCCCAAGGAGCACCACGATGGCGAAAGCACCCATCCGCAAGCCAAGAAAGAAAGTCTGCCTGTTCTGCCAGGAGAAGATCGCTTACGTCGACTACAAGGACACCGGGCTGCTCCGGAAGTTCATCTCCGACCGCGGCAAGATCCGGGCCAGGCGCGTGACCGGCAACTGCACGCAGCATCAGCGCGACGTCGCTACGGCCATCAAGAATGCCCGCGAGATGGCGATGCTGCCGTACACCAGCACCCCACGTTAGGCGCAGGGAGAGGACTGACCCGATGAGTCGCACGCCGATGAAGCTCATCCTCACCCAGGAAGTCACCGGCCTGGGCGCCCCAGGCGACGTGGTGGAGGTAGCGGGTGGATATGGCCGCAACTACCTGGTGCCGCGAGGGCTCGCCATGCGCTGGACCCGGGGGGCGGAGAAGCAGATCGACCTGATCAAGCGGGCCCGCTCCGCCCGTGACATCCGGAGCCTGGACGACGCCAGGCAGGCGGCCGGCCGGCTGTCGGAACTGACTGTCCGGCTGCACACCAGGGCTGGCGGCACGGGGCGGCTGTTCGGTTCTGTTGGGCCGGCGGACATCGCGGACGCGGTCCGCGCCGCGGGTGGGCCGGACCTGGACAAGCGCCGGATCGAGGTACGCAACCCGATCAAGACCATCGGCGCGCACCAGGTCACTGTCCGGCTGCATCCCGAGGTGAGCGCGACACTCGACATCGAGATCGTCGGCGCCTGAGCCGGGCCGCCGGCCCCTGAGCCACCTGGACGGGGCTGGCCTCACGGTTGACGGGGGCCGCGGCCCAGGCGGCCGGATCGTGCAGGATCCGCCGGTCAGTCCCCGTTCGCGGTGTAGTCCCGCAAGCGCCCGGCAATCGCCGGGTCGAGTTCGGCGATCATGGCCCAGATACGGGCCAGCCGGACGGCCAGATCGTCCAGTTCCGCGCCGGCGGGCGCGCCTGCGCTCAAGGCGGCCGCGACCTCGTCGATGGCCTTCCCGATCAGGGCAAGACGGTCTTCCGGCATCGAACACATGATCGAGAGAATAGGGCAGCCACGGCCCGGGCACGCCGGTTTCGCCTGCCGCGAAACGGCCCCTGTGCCCGGGTGGGTCCACAGATGCCGGATGATGCCGTCAACCCGGCATATCCACGTTCGGTGGATCATTTCGCTGTGGACAACCTTCTCGCGGGTGTGGATGGCCGGCCGCGAAGAAGTATTTTCGGCACACAGGCCGTGGACGACGTCTGCCCAGGTAGCGGGGGTCGCGGCTGCGGAACGTTCAGCCTCGTCCCCAGCGGTATCCCCAGCCTGCACACAGGGCCGGCGGCGTGTCTGCACAGGGTTTCCACAGGCCTGTGCACACCATGATTGGACGTCGCGGACGGACCGCAAGAGACTGTCCGAGCCATCCATTACAACAGAGTTGGCCGCAGGCGTGCGATACGGGCGGGGAGCCCGCCGGCAGGGGAGGTGGTGCCCGGTGAGTGTCACCGAGATCACCCCCCGGGGCGGGGACTTCGAGCGGACACCGCCACATGACATCGCCGCTGAGCAGTGTGTCCTCGGCGGGATGCTGATGTCCAAGGACGCCATTTCCGACGTGATGGAAGTGATCCGCCCGCAGGACCATTACCGCCCCGCCCACCAGCTGGTGCATGAGGCCATCCTCGAGCTGTATGGCCGTGGGGAGCCCGCCGACCCGGTGACAGTCGGCGATCTGCTGGGCAAGCGCGGGGAACTGGCGCGGGTCGGCGGCGGAGCGTACCTGCACACGCTCATCGCGTCAGTGCCGACCGCGGCGAATGCCGGGTACTACGCCAGGATCGTCAGGGAGCGGGCGATCCTGCGCCGCCTGGTCGAGGTCGGCACCCGGATCGTGCAGCTCGGGTACGCGGGTGACGGGGACGCCGACGAACTGGTGGACCGGGCACAGGCCGAGATCTACGCAGTCACCGACCGCCGGGTCACCGAGGACTACCTGCCGCTGTCGGAAATCATGCCCGGCGCGCTCGACGAGATCGAGGCGATCGGCTCACGCGGCGGTGTGATGACCGGCGTGCCGACCGGGTTCGCCGATCTCGACGCCCTGACCAACGGCCTGCACGCGGGCCAGATGGTGGTCATCGCGGCCCGGCCGGCGATCGGGAAGGCGCTCGCGGTGGACACCCCGCTCCCGACGCCGGGTGGCTGGACCACCATGGCTGACGTGGCGGTCGGGGATCAGCTGATCGGCGCGGACGGGCGCCCGGTCACCGTCGTCGCGGCCACCGAGGTGATGAACGGGCGCCCCTGCTATGAGGTCGAGTTCTCCGACGGGGAAGTCATCATCGCGGACGGCCAGCATCAGTGGGTCACCTGGGACCGGCGGACGCAGGAGGCCTACGACTGTCATCGTCTGCCGGGTTCGGCCGGCTACCCCGCGGACTGGGCGACCTGGACGCCAGCCCGGGCCGCCAGCTTCAACTGCAGTTCCGGTGGCCGGAATCAGATACGCCGCCACCTGCGGGCCCGTGGCCTGTCGGCCGCCCAGGCCGGGGTGGCTTTCGGCCGCATCACCCAGACCATTCATCAGCAGCGGGATCGTCCTGGCAGCGTGGGCCAGGACGTGCGCGTCAGGCCCCGCACCACTGAGGAGATCGCGTCCACCCTCCGGGTGAGGGGCCAGCAGAACCATGCGATCCCGGCGGCGGAGCCGCTCGACCTGCCCGACGCGGACTTGCCGATCGACCCATACGTTCTCGGCTACCTGCTCGGCGCTGGTCACTCCACCGGGAGCAGGCGGGTTGCCTGCCACCCGCTGGATCTGGCGTGGCTCATCGAGGAGTTCCGCGCTGCTGGCTACGATGCGCGCGCCACTTCCAGCAGCCGTGGTCATTTCTACGTCAGTGGAATCCACCGGCAATGGCGCTCGGCGGGGCTGGTGGGAGCCAGGCATGTTCCGGCCGGATACCTGCGGGCCTCCTTCCTCCAGCGCCTCGCGCTGGTGCAAGGCCTGATCGATTCGGGTGGCTACGTGGATTCCCATGGGGCCTACCGGTTCGCCGCCGCCGGCAAGCGGCTGGCCGATGACTTCGCCGAGCTCGCGGTCAGCCTCGGCTGCGTGCCGCGGGTCCACCGCCGTGATCAGGGCTGCGCCGGCCGTGCTGGTCAGGAATCATGGGAAGCTGTCCTGCCCGCAGCGCTGCCACTCGCGCGGCTGCCCCGCAAGGCCCTTCGTGCACGGCGTGAATGGCCACGGGAGCAAGCTGGCCGCTACATCGTGGACGTGCGCCAGGTGCGGTCGGTGCCGGTCCGGTGTGTGCAGGTCGGCAGCGCAGATCACCTGTATCTTGCGGGCCGGGGCATGGTCCCCACGCACAACTCGACCCTGGCCCTCGATCTTGCCCGGGCGGCGGCGGTGAAGCACCGGCAGGCGACGGTGATGTTCAGCCTGGAGATGAGCCGCAACGAGATCACCATGCGGCTGCTCTCGGCGGAGGCGCGGGTGCCGCTGCACGCGATGCGGACCGGCCAGCTGGGCGAGGAGGACTGGACCCGGCTGGCCCGGCGGATGAGCGAGGTGGTCGACGCGCCACTTTTCATCGATGACTCGCCGAACATGTCGATGATGGAGATCCGGGCCAAGTGCCGTCGTCTCAAGCAGCGGCACGACCTGCGGATGGTGATCATCGATTACCTGCAGCTGATGAGCTCGCCGCGGCGGGTGGAGAACAGGCAGCAGGAAGTGTCGGAGATGTCCCGCTCACTCAAGCTGCTCGCCAAGGAGATCGACGTGCCGGTGGTCGCCATCTCCCAGCTCAACCGCGGCCCCGAGCAGCGCAACGATAAACGCCCATTGCTCTCAGATCTACGTGAATCGGGGTGCCTGACCGCACAGACCCGGGTCCTGCGGGCCGACACCGGCAGCGAGGTCACGCTCGGGGAACTGCTGGCATCGGGCGAGCGGGACATCCCGGTCTGGTCGCTTGACGAGCGGCTGCGGCTGATACCTCGCACCATGACTCATGCCTTCCCGAGCGGCGTGAAGGAGGTGTTCCAGGTCCGGCTCAAGTCGGGGCGCGAGGTCCAGGCCACCTCCAACCATCCGTTCCTCACCTACGACGGGTGGCGCTCGCTGGGCGAGATCCCGGTCGGCACCCGGGTCGCCGTGCCGCGGCATGTCCCGGCCCCGCTGTCTGTGCGCGAGATGCCTGAGCCCGAGATCATCATGCTTGCGCACCTGCTCGGCGACGGTTCTTCCGTCAGGAATCAGCCGATCCGCTACGCCGGCCTCGATGACTGGCTCGGGCTTTCCGGCCTGCGCAATCATGAGAAGTTCGTGCCTGCCCCCCTCTTCTCGGTGCCGAAGGTTCAGGCAGCACTTTTCCTGCGGCATCTGTGGGCCACTGACGGTTGTGTCTGGTGGGACGGGAAGGCCCGGCAGGCGCGGATCTACTACGCCTCGACAAGCCGCCAGATGATCGATGATGTCGCGACGCTGCTGACGCGGCTCAACGTTATGACCAGGATCAAGGAAACCAGGAAGGGCGGCTACCGCCCGTGCTATCACCTGCTGGTCTATGGGGTTGAGAACCAACTGCGGTTCCTTGACGATATCGGCGTCCGTGGCGTGACGGCCGGAAAGGCCCGGCAGATGCTGCTGGCAATCAAGGGAAACACCGATCTGGACACGATTCCGCGCGAAGTCTGGGACCGGGTGCGGGCGGTGCTGGTGGAGCGGCAGATAACCCAGCGCCAGTTCGCGGCGGCAGCCGGCACACAGTTCTGTGGCAGTACCTCATGGAAGCATGCGCCGAGCCGGGAGAGGCTGGCGGAGGTCGCGCGTGTCCTTGATGACGCGGACCTGGAGATGGCCGCTACCAACGACGTGTTCTGGGACGAGATCGGGTCAGTGGAAAGCCTTGGCGAGCAGCCTGTCTACGACGCCACCGTTGTGGGCACTCACAATTTCATAGCAAATGGTATTAGCGTCCATAACAGTATTGAACAGGATAGCGACGTGGTCATCCTGCTGCACCGGGAGGATGCCTACGAGCGGGAGTCGCCACGGGCGGGCGAGGCTGACCTGATCGTCGCCAAACACCGAAACGGGCCGACCACCACGGTGACGGTGGCCTTCCAGGGCCACTACAGCCGGTTCGTTGACATGGCACCCGGCTGACCGGGGACTGGTTGACTGGCACGCTCCCCGTGCCGGAGGACCGGGCCGAGGCCGCGACGCTACTGCGGGCCGCGGCCCGGCTGCGCCGCGAGTGCGTAGGAGACGCGGCATGACCGGCCTCGCGGCCGAAAGCGGCCCGGAACCGCCGGGGCTGGCGCGATGACGACCCTCACCTCCCTGGCCCGGGCCCTGGCCGCCGACCGCGACGTCGCTCAGCCAACCGCCACGGTGCGCCACGTGCACCTGGCTCGCCGGCCGCTGGTGCTGATCCCGCTGGCCCTGGCNNCGGCCACAACATCGCCGGCCTCGCTGGTCCGCACGGCGGGCTCATGATCGACCTCACCAAGTTGGGCCGTGTCACCATCGATCCGGTCACGCGGCGCGCCCGGGTGCAGGGCGGCGCGATGCTCGGCGCCCTGGACCGTGCCACGCAGCCCTTCGGCCTCGCCACAACGGCCGGCAACGTCTCGCACACC
>DPMS01000849.1 GCA_003541285.1 Actinomycetota bacterium | reverse complement strand
GGACAACGACCCGATCGTGCATGTTCATGCCAACGCCGTGCTCACCGGCCAGGGCAACACCAGCATCGTCCTGGCCGACCTGCGCGAACCCGAGGCCATCCTTGACCACCCGAAGGTCCGCGACCTGATCGACCTTGCCGAGCCGGCCGCTGTTCTCCTGGTGGCGATCTTGCATTTCATCACCGACGAGGAGGGACCCGGACGCATCGTCGCCGCGTTCCGCGACGCGCTCGCGCCCGGCAGTTACCTGGCGCTGTCACACGGTACTGCCGATTACCACGACCAAGCCATCGCCGACGCGGGCACAGCGGTCTATTCGAGGGCCACCGCTCCGCTGGTGCTTCGCGGCCATGGCCAAGTCGCGGCCTTGTTCGAGGGCTGGGATCTGATCGAGCCCGGCGTAGTGCAGGTGCCGCTGTGGCGGCCCGACGGCAAGCCGCCCCCACCCCGGGAGCTGGCGAAGATCGGCATCTACGGCGGAGTCGGCCGCAAACGCACCGGCACCTGATACGCGCAAAGCGCGACGACCCCCCAACCATCCGGCGGCGCCCCGCAGAGCTGAGCGGTGATACCGCGATATCCCGTCTGTAGCTTGCCGTTGCTTACAGCGCCCGCCACGCCACGGTCTGATTGCCGGTCTTCAAGCTGATGATGCGTTTGGTGAGTTCCGCCCGGGACGCTGGGTCATCTGCGTTGCGGACGTAGGCCGCGAGTGCGTGTAGCTCTCGGAGTCGTTGCAGGAGCGGGAGAGAGGGCAACTCACCAGGGTCAAAGTCGTAGGCGGCGCAGAATGCGCGCCATTCGGCCTGTGGCCGGCCAAAGCGGTACCACAGGCTGGTGGGTACCAAGTCCAGCTCCCGTGGGCCGTGGCTGACGGAGTCCCAGTCACCCAATACGACTCCGTTGGGGGTGTGGAGAAGGTTTGCGGCGTGGGCGTCCCCATGCACGAGCCCCGTGCCCAGAACCGAGCGGGTCTCCTGATATTGCTGTTCCAGTTCGTCGGCTCTGGCTAGCAGCCAACGCCGTTCCCCGGCGGGGACCGCGCTGCGGTTCTCCAGGTCCGCGCGCAGCGATCCAAGCAGATTGGCTGCCGGAAGCGGGAACGGGGACGGCGGAAGGCTGTGCAGTTGCCGCACGAGGTGGCCGAGTGCTGTGGTATCGCGCCCGGTCTGCCCGGTGACGGTCACGTATCGCCAGAACGTGGCGATGTGGCCGGGCACGGTCACCGGCTGGCCGATATCAAGTGGCTCGGTTGCGGGGAATCCCTGGCCGCGCAGCCACCGGGTCATCCGCACGGCGGCGGTGAACCGTTCGCGGACCGCATCGCGGCCTGCGGGGGTGAAGCGAATACGCGCGACCACACCCTCCCGGGGCAGATGGTAGACCGCGTTGGCCCGGATATGCAGGACCNNGGGCAAGGGCCTGCCGGGCCTGCCCCAGGTGCTGGGAGATGGGCTCGTAGCGGTTTTCCGGCGCCAGCACCAGCACCGGCCGCAGTACGGCGTCGGCCCCGTCCAAGTCACGCAGCAGCAGGTGGGCTTGCGTCTGATTAATCCGGGTGTGTATCACCGCCCCATAGTTGAGTTCGCGAGGGCCAGCCGACTCGAACTGCTCCAGCGCCTGGCTGGTTTCGGCGAGCACTTGCGCGGGGTCGTGCCGCCACACCTGAGTGTCGCTGGCCAGCGAATGGAAGCGGGCCGGGATCACGCTCCACAACCCGCCAACCTCATCGGGTCCCGCTCGCTCCATCCTGGCTCGTGCCTGGCTGAGCGCACCGTCAGCGTCCTGGTCGCGACCGAGCCGGGCCAGCGCCCGTGCGTGGAACAGCGCGGCCATGACCTGGCCGGAATCGGGGCAGTGGTACCGCAGCCCGTCCTCGGCGAGTTGTGCGGACTCGATGAACCGGCCATCCCAGTAGGCCAGCTTGCTTTGGGTAGCCCGGATCCAGGTGCGGGCGCCGTCGTGGTCGGCGTGTTCGGCGCACACCCAGCCGGTCCATGCATGCGCGTCGGCGGCCCGGTAGAAGCTCATGTCGCCTGACATCCACGCCAGCAGCCCGCACACCTGGGCGGCGATCAGGTACAGATCGCGGGTCTGGCCGGGCCGCTGGTGTCCCCGCAGCTTGGCGAACACCCGGTCACGCAGCCGCTTGGTTTCCAGCAGCAGCGGATACGGCGGCGCATGCTGGTAGTCGCTGGCAAGCTGCCGCACTTGCGTCGCGTAATGCTCCAGTGTGGCGTCTCCGATGTTTGACGTGTCGGCCCACTCTCCGAAATCCAGCGACTCCTCGGCCATCAACGCTACGAGGTGACCGAGCGGAGTAGTGATCTCTGCCCACGCTCGCGCCGGTTCCGTGGCGTTGTGTCCCTTTCTGGCCCCACGATAACCGCTGGGTTCGCCGGGCCAGCAAAGCACATCGGTGGCTGGGTCCACGGCTGGTACAGCCGAGAGGCTGGCAGTGATCGCATCGCCGGGGGCCATGCCAGCCGATGTGCCGGTGGGTTTTGGTGATTGTGTCTGGGTCTGGTGGGGGCCGAACTGGGTGGGCGGGATGCCGAGGGCGGTGCAGTAGTGGAGCCGGTAGCGCTCGGTGAGGCCGATCTTGCCAGCTTCCCAGCGGCGGACGTAGGTCGCGAGGATCGCGGTGCGCGGGACGGTGTGGTCGCCGGTGACTTTGGCGGCCTGCTGGAGCTGGCGGCCCATCTCGGCCACGCTCCAGCCATGTGCCAGCCGCTGCTCGCGCAGCCATGTGCTGAGGTTGTCTAACATGCCGGTTCCTTCACGTTGGGTCCGGTGGGGCGAACTCTGCATGGTGGCGACTGGGCGCGGGCTGCCGTCCGCGCGGTGGTTCCGCGCGGACGGTGCCACGCGGGATGGTCAGGTGAGG
>DPMS01000752.1 GCA_003541285.1 Actinomycetota bacterium | reverse complement strand
CCAGTGCCGATATCGATGATCTGCCGGATACCGGCCTCGCCGACGAGATGCCGTACTACGCGTTGCAGGAACGCCCGGTTCTCCCGGGCTATATCCCGGGCCTCCGGCAGCGCCCGCAGTACCGCCGCAGCAGCTTCCCGGTCGACCACATAATTGTCCTTGCCGCCGAGATAATAGTCATACATGCGAGCCGGATGCGGCCTGCTCGTATCGATCTCTGATGGCGCGAAACCCGGCTCCATATACTGTGTGTCCTTTTCCAGTCGCGGCGAGAGGACTGGCCCCAAGCCTGCACCCGACCCAGCCTTTCAGGAAGAGGGCAATCGCAAGCATCTGCAAACAGCGGCAGTGCTCGCAGATGCCCTCCAAAGCTGACATGCATGGACGCAAGGAGAGGGGTATTCATTTATAGAATCCCTTCCTGCACCACCGCGTTGTGGGTGATGACGTGTCCTTTGTGGCTCAAGCGGCTTATGAGAAGTCCCGCTGCGGGAGCAAGGCGTGTCATCGCCGCCAGGCGCGGAACGGGCGCGGCACCGGGGAGCACCCACGGGCATCTGACCAGTGTTCTCACCGCCGCGCCGATGCAGGAGAAAACACGCATGTCACCCGGGCGGTGCCTTGACGATGGGTAGCGGGTCCGGCAGGTTCGGACCAGCCGGTGACTTTATGTGACGAAGTACTGACGAGATGCGTTCAGCGCCACCGCTGAAGGAGCATCCGATGCCTGGGCTCGGGGAGATGGACACCTGGGTCGATCAGCTCACCGCAGGCGGCAGGATCGTCGTCCCGTTGCGGATGCGCGGGCTGACCAGGTCGGTGGCCTTCGAGCGGGCGGACGGGCATCTGGTGATGCCTGGGCCATGAGATGTGCGGTTTCGTTCCAATGCAGGGTGCTGTGGCCGGGCCAGCCTCAACCAGAGCCCAAAGGGCGGCTAAGTCGCACCCCCGGCAGGTCCCACCTGCGTATCGACTACGTACAAGGGGCCGGCGTGGCGTTACCGACACACCTCGCCCACGTCTACAGCAAGCTCGGCGTCCACAGCCGGGGGGACCTTCCCGGCCTGCTCTGACCCGCCCGGGGCCGGGCACGAGCCGCGGGTCCGCCACGACTACCCCGATCCGCGCGTGCGCCCGGCCACCGCTGCCCCTTCCCGTCCGGCAGCCGTGCTACCACGCTCTTCGCTAAGGTCTTACCCGATCTTCGGGTTAGTGTGGCGCCTGGCCATGTGAGGGGAGCCTGGGATATGAGAGCAGCCCCTGCGGCTGCCCGCCTCCAACCCGGCAGCCCGGATCGGGTCCTTGTTCGTCAACTTCGGCGGCCCGGGCGGCCCGGGCATCACCGACCTGGTCAACCGCGCCAAGACCGTGTTCAGCTCACGCCTGCGCGCGGTTCGATCTGGTGGCCTGGGATCCGCGGGGCATCGAGTACTCATCCCCGGTGAACTGCTTCGCTTCCGCCGCCGCCAGCCATGCCTACTTCGCCTCCGATCCGGTCTTCCCCTACCCGCAGACCTCGTCGGGGGAATCGGCCTACTTCGCCCTGAACGCGCAGCTCGGCAAGGACTGCAAGAGCCGCTCCGGCTGGCTGCTCCCGCATCTGTCCACCGCCGACACGGCCCGTGACCTGGACCTGCTCCGCCAGGACGTGGGCGATTCGAAGCTGACCTACCTGGGTTTCTCGTACGGGACGGTCATCGGCGCGACCTACGCCAACCTGTTCCCCGGCAACGTCCGGGCCATGGTCCTCGACGGCACGGTGGACTTCGTGGGCAACGCCACCGGGCGTGGCCCGGGTGACGGGGCGAACTATCCCATCGACGTCCGCCAGGGTGGCGACCTGGCGGGACAGGACATCTTCAACCGGTTCCTGACGTTGTGCGCGCAGGCGGGTACACCAGCCTGCGCGTTCGCGGCCGGCGGGCACCTGCAGGCGAAGTGGGCCACGCTGATCGCGCGCGCGCAGGCAGGGAAGCTCTCGTACCAGAATCTGATGATCATGGCGTTCTACGACATGGAGGCGCCGATCGCGGACTGGCCGGGGCTGGCGGCCTACCTGCAGCACCTGTACTCCACCACCGCTGCCGGGCAGGCGCTGAACGCCAGGCAGGCGAGCGGCCTGGCGGCAGCAGCCCGGCGGGCCCAGGCCCGGGCTCTGGCCGCTGGCCGCCCTGCCCCGGACGCGGTCACAGTTCATGGTGCCGCCGCTGCCCCGGCAACGGCGACCGCCCCGGCGAAGGCCACCGCCGCCTACCCCGCCAACGGCGAGGAAGCCTTCTACGCCATCCAGTGCGCTGACAGCCTGGTGCCCACCCGGGACAGCGTCTACCACAACCTCGCGATCAGCGAGGACGCAAGAGTCCCTGGCTTCGGGCGGATGGTCGTCTACGACGCGATGCCCTGCGCCACCTGGCCATGCATGCACACCGATGCCTATGACGGGCCATGGAACCTGTCCCAGACCACCATCCTGGTGATCAACGCGCTGCATGACCCGTTCACCTCGTACGCGGGCGCGCAGGCCGCCGTCAGCGAACTCGGCAACGCCCGCCTGCTGACCGTGGATGGCGATGGCCACACCAGCATGTACGTGGAGCCCAGCAGCTGCCGGGACAAGGCGGAGCTGAACTACCTGGTGTCAGGCACACTGCCTGCCCCCGGCACGGTCTGCCCGGTCTACAAGCTGCCGTTCGGCCTGGCGTAGGACCGCCCGCGCCGGGCCGGGCTGTGGGCCGGTCCGGCGCACCCGCGCTGAGCCGGCGGCCGGGTCAGCTGTGCGCTGCCGCTTCGAAGGTGTCAGCGAACGCGGCGGCGATCTGGCCGATCTCCTCCTCGGTGATCACGAACGGCGGCGAGATCTGGAGTGCCACTCCCCGCAGCAGGCGGGTGATGACGCCACGCTCGCGGAGTCCGGCCACCAGGCGGGCAGCAAGCCCGGGGTCCGCGGCGCGCGACTCTTCCGCGATCTCGACCGCAGCCAGCAGGCCGGTCCCGGCCCGTACCTCACCGACCAGTTCCAGATCGGCCAGCGGAGCGAGGTGGCGGGCGAGAACGGGCTCCAGGGCGGCGACCCGCCCGACCAGTTGCTCGCGCTCGATCAGGTCGAGGTTCGCCAGCGCGACCGCGCAGGTGGTGGGGTGCGCGGAATAGGTGTACCCGTGCCGGAACACCAGGTCCGAGCCCGGGCGCCAGAACGGCTCCGCCACCCTCTCCCCGATGATCACCGCGCCGATCGGGGCGTAGCCGGAGCTGAGCCCCTTGGCGGCAGTGATCATGTCGGGATCCAGCGCGAATCGCTCGCTGGCGAACCAGGTGCCGACCCGCCCGAACCCGGTGATCACCTCGTCGGCGATGAAGAGCACATCGTGGCGGCGGCAGATCTCGCGGACAGCGGCCAGGTAGCCCGGTGGCGGCGGGTAGACCCCGCCAGCCCCGATGACCGGCTCGCAGAAGAATGCAGCGACCCGGTCGGCGCCCAGTTGCTCGATGGTCTTGTCCAGCGCCGCCGGGTCGTCCCACGCCACGTGCTCGACGAGCGAGACCAGCGGAACGAATGCCTCGGTGTTGGCCGGGATGCCACCAAGTGACGTCCCGTAGGCGTTCATCCCGTGGTAGGCGTGCGACCGGGCAATGCTGATCTGCTTGCCCGGCTTGCCGATTGCACGCCAGTAGGCTCGCGCGAGCTTGGCGGCAGTGTCCACCGCATCTGATCCGCCACCGGGGGTGAAGAAGACCTTCGCGCCCGGTACCGGGGCCAGCGCGGCTACCCGGCTGGCGAGTTCTCCGGCGGGCGGGTTGGAGTAATGCTCGAATACCTGGTAGGCGGCAAGCTGGCGCATCTGGGCCGCGGCCGCGTCGGCAAGTTCAGCCCGCCCGTGCCCGACATTGCAGTACCAGAGGCTCGCGAGCGCATCCAGGTAGTCGCGCCCTTCGCCGTCGAAGACGTGGCAGCCTTCACCCCGCACGATCGTGACGGACCGGCCGGCCAGGCCAGCCATGTTCGCGAACGGATTCCAGAGCACGTGCTCGCGTACTGTATCGCCGGGTCCCGACCCCATCTATCCTCTTTCCTCGCACCGATGGCAGCGCTGCCAACCTACCGTCCCGGCCGGCCGGGCAGGCGGGAGGCCCTGCCCATGGCAGGCCGGTGCTGGCAGGCAGTGACGAGGGCTAGCCCATCGTCTTGGCGCCGTCCAGCGACTCACGGATGATGTCGGCGTGGCCAGCGTGCTGCGCGGTCTCCGCGAGCACGTGCAGCAGGTACGTGGCCAACAGCGGCTACAGCACCGTGACGGTGATCAGCCGGGTGTGGGTGTGACCCGCGCACGCCAGGAGCCGATCATCTAGGATGGGCCGGTGCCGCCGCGTGCCGTGGACTTTCACGTCCACCTGCCAACTCCCGACTGGCTGGACGGGAGCATGGCGGGCTATGTCGAAGCGGCCGAGGCCTACTTCCGGTCGCCGGTGGAGCGCCTTTCCCTCACCGCCCTGGCCGATCGTTACCGGCGGCTGGACGCGATGGCGGTGCTGCTGGCCTGGGATGCCGAGACCGCGACCGGCCGCCCCCGGGTTCCCAATGAGACGGTCGCAGAGGCCTGCCGCAAGCATCCGGACGCCTTCACCGGGCTCGGCTCCGTCGATCCGCACAAGGGTGAAGCCGCGGTCGCCGAAGTGGCGAACATCGCCGCGCTCGGGCTGCGGGGAGTGAAGTTCCACCCATCGCTGCAGGCGTTCGCCCCCGACGATCCCTCGTTCGGGCCGATCTTCGACGCCTGCGAGCGGCACGGCCTGCTTGCCCTGTTCCACACCGGGACCAGCGGGATCGGCGCCCGCCAGCCCGGGGGCCAGGGCATCCGGCTCGACTACGCCCGCCCGATCAGGCTTGACGCGGTGGCCGCCGCCCACCCCCGGCTGACCGTGGTCGCCGCGCACTTCGGCTGGCCCTGGCACATGGAACTGGTCGCCATGGCGCTGCACAAGACCAACGTGTACATCGACATCTCGGGCTGGTCCCCGCGCCGGATCCCGGCGGAAGTGATCGGTGAACTCCGCGGGCGGCTAGCCGGGCAGTTCGTCTGGGGCAGCGACTTCCCCTTCCTGACCCCGGAGCGCTGCCTGGCCGAACTCGGGAAGCTGGGCCTGCCGGACGAGGTAGCCGGGCAGGTCCTGCACGGCAACGCTGCCCGCATCCTTGGCCTGACCTGACCCCTGGCGCAACGCCGGCCCGGGCGGGCCCCCGGTGGAGCGCCTGGATCAGGCGAGGATCTCGATGTAGCGGCGCCGGTCGGAGATCACTTCCCGGATCCGCTGCAGCCGCGCCTCGGCCGCCGCCACGTCGATCCCGTCCAGGTCCCCGGCAGCGGCCAGGTCGTGCGACAGCCCGTCCGACTCACCCACCAGCGTCCAGTCAAATTGCAGCAACTCATCGGGTCCCACGCTGCGCACCCTGTCCCACACCTTGTCCTGATTGAGCAGCGGAAGGCCGCGCACCGCCGAGGAAACCTCTTCGATGGCGCGGATCAGCCGCCCGGCACGCCGGATGGGCTCCATGACGCTGGCAGGCGGGAACGGCTGCTCCCTGGTCGAGGGAGGCACCCGCTCCGCCCGCCATCGGCTGACCAGTTCCCGGAGCCGGGCGCAGGCCGCTCCCAGACCGCGCCCGGCCCGTTCCCGCACCAGCAGGTCATCGGCCCGCAACCTGCCACGCGCGGTGTAGACGTCCGACGCGAGCAGGCTGCGCAGCCGGTTACTGAGGCTCTCGGTCATCCCCGTTCAGGTTCCGGGTGAGCCGTCAGCGGGGGCGGGGAAGTGGCCCGCGCCGGGAGGCGGGGGAGCATACTGCGGCGCGGCGTGCTGGCCCGGCCGCATCGCGGCCTGCGGCGGCACAGCAGGGGGGGCAATGCCGGGACCGGTGAGCCCGGGCGGCATGAAGGCGGTCATCCCGATGTTGAAGGGCTCGCCGATGGCCACGTTCGGCGCCGAGACCAGGCCACGTTCTGCCATCTTCATGGCCACGTAGTAGCGCACAGCGTCGAGCTCGGACAGGCCGAACGCACGCAGCGAAATGAGTTCCCTCATCCGTTCATCGCTGGGCCGGATCAGCACCTTCACGTCGTTGAGGGTGATCCCGTAAATGGCGAGGAAGTCCTGGAGATGGCCGCGGACCAGCTCGGTGATCTCATGGATCTTCTCATTGACCTGCTCCAGCGGCGTCACCTGCACCAGCTGGTTGATGGCCTGCTCCACGACGGGTCCGGCGTAGGCGTTCACCGCGTCGGTGGTCAGCACGTGCCCCTGGTACGGCATGTGGGTGACCAGCTTGACGGCGTCTTCCTTGGTGTCCACGTGCACGTAGTAATCCACGTCATAAACGAGTTCGGCTAGTTCACGGGACAGCGCCATCCCCCGCGCCTTCGCCACGCTCTTGGCCCTCGACACGAAAAGCGCCTCATACTGCCAGGGCGACTGGCCGCCGTAGAAAGCCTGCTGGAAGCTGCCGAGCAGGGGCCGCTGCGGGGTCTCCACCGGGTACTGGCCGGTCTCGTAGACGTTGAGGATCGCGCCCCTCGACTTCAGGACGCAGAAATGATTGCTCTCCACCGTAAGGAGGCTGCCATTCATGATGTCGTTGCCAGGGTAGTGGTACATAACGACGCCGGGGCCCATGACTTCGGTCCCGTCGTGGTTCAGGGTGCTGATCACGCTCCGCACTGCCACGAGTGCTCCTCCCGTTGCCGCCCAGGCACCCGACCCGGACATCCGGCTTTATCCTGGCAGAACGGGCGAGTGCGGGACAGCCTCGTCAGAAGGCCTGGCACCTGGCCCGCCGTGGGCCAGATCCCCGGCAGGCAGCCGCAGGCAGCGCTTCCCGCCGGGTCAGTTCATGCGGGCCACACCGGAGACCCCAGCAGGGAGCTCGTCCAGTCGATGGGGCAAGATCCGGTCGGCAGCGCGGGCGTCATGGCCAGCACCCACGCCCGGGGCCATCAGATGTCCGCCGGGAAGCTCGGCCGGAAGAACCTGGGGATCGCCCAGCGGCTGCACTCGCGGCGTTCCGTGGCCTGGAGGGGGACTTCCGCGACTGGGCCGCGATCAAGGCGTGGGCCGACGGCATCGCCGGGCAGCCCGCGTCGCCCGTACGGCACTGAGTTTGCGTGGCGATCCCGCGAATCGCCAGCTAAAGCGGGTGTTCTTGGCCACGGTCCCCTATCATGTCGCGCACGGCCCGATCCGGCCAGGTCAGGAGGGGACGGCTATGCGGCGTTTCATTGCGGGTATCGCCTTGCCGGGCGCCGTCGTCAGCACGCTCGTGGTGGGCGCCGCGCCCCCCGCCCTCGCGGCCGGCACTGGCCACACCCCGAGGAGCGTCCCGCCCTCCACCACCCTCACCGGGCATGACCTGTCGTACCCGCAATGCGGCACCGTGTTCCCCACCAGCCCGGCGTTCGGCATCGCCGGGGTCAACGGCGGCCTGGCGAATGACGTCAACCCGTGCGTCGGGCAGTCCTCCCAGTACCCGTCCTATCAGCAGAGCGAGCTGTACTGGGCGGTCGCGTCCTCGACCGGCGGTACCTCCCAGCCGAAGGCGTCGCTCTACCTGAACACGGCGGATCCTGGCAACACCTACAACGGCACGCCCGTCGCCGACTGGCCGACGTCGTCGCTGGCGTCCGACCCGTACGGGAGCTGCACCACGACCGCCAGTGGCCTCGGCCAGAACTCCACGGCCTGCGCGTGGCAGTACGGCTACAACAAGGCACAGCAGGACATGTCGTGGGTGGCCAGCGCGGCGAGCGCGATCGACGCCCAGGGCCCGCCGGTCGGGGTATCCAGTACCGCGGGCAGCTATCCCTGGTGGCTCGATGTGGAGACGGTGAACACCTGGCAGACCGGCACCAGCGGCAAGGCCATGAACGTCGCCGACCTGCAGGGGGTGATCGCCGCGCTCACGCAGGCGGGCGCGCTGGTCGTCGGTGCCTACTCCACGTCCTCGCAGTGGACCTCGATCACCGGTGGCACCACATCGGCTTCGGGTTCTCTCTACGGGATTCCCGACTGGGTCCCCGGTGCGAAGACGCTGTCCGGCGCCAAGTCGAATTGCGGCCTGGCCTCGTTCACCGGGGGCAAGGTCACCGTCACCCAGTGGTCGGGACGTCCCGACAACGATTACGCCTGCTGACCGGGTGCGGTGCTGAGCGCGGCGAGGACCTGCTCACCATACTTCGCCAGCTTGTTCTCCCCGATGCCGCTGACCGCGCCCAGGTCGGCCAGCGACGCAGGGCGGGTCGCGGCGATCTCGCGCAGGGTCGAGTCGTGGAAGATCACATAGGCCGGGACGCCCTGCTCCTTCGCGACACCCGCACGCCAGGCCCGCAAGTGCTCGAACAGCCCGGCGGCCGCCACCGGCAGATCCGCCGCCGCGGCCCGCCGTGGCTTCGCCGCCTTCGCCGGCCTGGCCGGCCGTTCCGGCTCGCTGCGGAGCATGACCTGGCGCTGCTGGCGCAGGACGGCGGCACTGGCGCCGGTCAGCGTCAGCGTGCCGTAGTCGCCCTCGACCGCCAGCAGGCCCTGGGCCAGCAACTGCCGGATGACGCCGCGCCA